>JAGLBK010000089.1 GCA_018260275.1 Deinococcus sp. | reverse complement strand
AAGCGGAAGCAATTTGGTAGGCATACCTCAAGCTTCCGCTTTCTTGTGCCGTCAGGTATCCCCTAGCACTCGAGGTTTAAATGATAACCCTTAGCACTCTATATGATTTGATCTGATGGCCCGTGAAGCCGACAATAGGGCCATGAGAGACAGCACCGAGCAGTTCAATGCCCACGCCGACAAGTACGCGACCAGCGAGGTTCACCGCTTTGGGGCCAGTTTGCCCATTCTGCTGGAGTACGCCGCGCCAGTAGGTACAGACGTGGCCCTGGACGTGGCGACGGGCACCGGCAATACGGCGCTGGCCCTCGCCCCGTACGTGGCCGAGGTGACCGGTGTCGATCTGGCCGAGAAGATGCTGGCCCACGGCGCAGCCCGCGCACAGGAGGAGGGGCTGACCAATGCCCGTTTCGTGCTGGGAAGCGCGGAACAGCTGCCCTTTCCCGACGCCGCGTTCACGCTGGTCACTTCACGGCACGCACCGCACCACTTCCGGCAGGTGGACCGCTTTCTGGCCGAGGTATTCCGGGTGCTGAAACCGGGTGGGCGCTTCGTTCTGGCCGATCAGATCAGCCCCGACGCCCAGATCAAGCCCTGGCTCGACCGCTTTCACATCACGCGTGACCCCAGTCATTTCACGCAGCGCACGGTGGCCGAGTGGCGCGAACTGACGGCGGCGGCGGGCTTTCAGTGGGAGCAGGATACGCTGGTGCCCTACCGGATGGATTTTGCCTGGTGGACCCAGCAGTCGGGGTGCTCTCCTGAGGCGGTCCAGAGTCTGCGCGACCAGATGGCGGCCCTGCCGGACCAGCAGCGCGGGCAGATTGCCGCCGAGTTCGACGGGAATGGCACCCTGGTGGCCCACACCGATTACATGCTGGTGGTCCGCCTCGAAAAACCCTCGGCCTGAGCGTTATTCGGCTTTGGCTTCCCGCTCCATCAAGGCACTCACGCCCTGCTGCGGCGAGAGTTCTCCGGCGCACACTTTGGCCACGGCCCGCACAATCGGCAGGTCATGGCCGTGCTTGGTGGCCCAGGCGTCGAGCAGGCCCGCCGTGCGCAACCCCTCGACCACCTTGCCGCCCAGCTGCGGCCCCTCCCGGCTTAACTGGTCGCCACGGGCAATGGCCTCCCCCGCCGCGCGGTTGCGGCTGTGGGGGCTGGTGGCTGTCGCGATCAGGTCGCCCAGCCCGCTTAGGCCGTAGACCGTGTCCTCCTGAGCGCCCAAGGCCTGCAGGTAGCGGTTCATCTCGCGCAGGCCGCGCGTCATCAGGCTGGCTTTGGCATTGTCACCCAGCTTCAGGCCGTCGCCCAGGCCAGCGGCCAGCGCCATGACGTTTTTCAGCACGCCGCCGAGTTCCACGCCCACCAGATCGTCACTGGTATAGACCCGCAGGGTAGGGGACATCAGCGCGGCCTGGACCGCCGCCGCCAGCGCCGCGTCGGTACTGGCGACCACTGTCGCGGCAGGCAGGCCCCGCCCGATCTCCTCGGCGTGGTTGGGGCCGCTCAGGACCGCCACCCGCTCAAAGCCCAGCCCGCTTGCCAGGTCCGACAGCCGTCCGCCGTCCGGGGCCAGGCCCTTGGCGCACAGGACCACGGGCAGGTCGCGCGGCAGCTGGTTCAGCAGGTCGGGAACGCCCACACTGGGCACCACGACCAGGGCGAACCCGGCCCCTGCGACGGCGGCGCTCAGATCGGCAGTGATCTGTATTGCGCCGGGCAGCAGCACGCCGGGCAGATACTCGCGGTTTTCACGCACTTCGTTCAGTCGGGCGGCAAAATCTGGCCGCCGCGCCCACAGGGTCACGTCGCGCCCGGCGCGGACCGCCGCGACCGACAGGGCCGTGCCCCAGCCGCCAGCCCCCAGCACGGGCACTGGTGCATTCGGCGCTGTGGAATTTGGCCCTGTGGGATTCAGCACGGGCAAAGGCCCCGGCGTCATGCCTGCCCTTCTTTCCAGGCAAAGACCCAGATGCGCGGGGTTTCGGGCGTCGGGTCGGCATAGTCGGGATATTCCACGATCTCGAAACGCGTGAATCCGGCGGCTTTCAGCAGCGGCGCGACCTCCTGGGGGTCGTAGCCGCGCTCACGGTGGGTTTCTACAAATTCCTGCGACTGGCCCGCTTCGCCCATGACCCGGCAAAAGGCCTGCACCACGCCGACTTCCTCCTCCGGGTCGAAATGGTGCGACCAGTGGTAATGCACCTCGTGACCATCAGCGGTCAGTGCCAGCCCCTCGATCTGATCGCCTTCCCACAGTTCGCGCACGCCCAGCCGGGTATTCAGGTCGAAGGCCGCCAGTCCGCCGGGTGTCAGGTGGTGGTGCATCCGGGAAATAGCCTGACCCAGTTCAGCCGGAGTCAGCAGGTTGTTCAGACTGTCGAACACGCAGGTCAGCAGGTCGAAGGTGCGCCCCAGCTCAAAATGTCGCAGGTCGCCCAGCTCGAAGTTCACCTCTGGCAATCTGCTGCGGGCCAGGGCCAGCATTTCGGCGCTGAAATCCAGTCCGGTCACCTGAAGCCCGGCGGCATACAGCTCGCGGGTAAAGCCTCCTGTACCGCAGGCGAGATCAAGGGCCTCCGATGCATTCAGGCCGCCGTCACGGGCATAACTGAGCACGAAATCGGCCCAGGCATCGTATTCGACATCGGCCATGATCGCGTCGTATACGGCGGCCAGGGCAGTAAACGGTGGGCGCTGCATGGCTCAACTATAGGCGCCCCCGGGGAGTTCCCGGCGGTTAAAGACCGAAATCAGGTATGAACTTGACATGAGTATTTTCTAAGACAAAGGACCGTTGTGCTGCGTACTGGGGGCCACTAGGCTTGGACCATGAAAAAAGCATTATTGCTGGCTGCTGTAGGCACGCTGACGCTCAGCGCTTGTACCCTGGTGGGCAACCCCCTCAAGAAGGACGTGACCGGGCAGCTCAAGGGCTTTGACAAGGACCAGAAATTGCGGCTGGCGATTGTGGGCTACAACAACGGTCAGTACACCGCCGACGCCAGCGAGTCCCAGCTGGTCGACAAGTACCTGACCGGCGGCTTCGCCCTCGACCTGCCTACCAATGTGCCTTACGGTAGCTACCGCGTCGTGGTTTTCCGTGACGTCAACAGCAATGGCCGCTATGACCTGGGCGATCAGATCGTCAGCAAGTCGAACGGCAAACTGCTCCTGTACACCAACATGCGCGACGCTATTCTGAAGGGCACCGTCAAGGGCTGGAACCTGTATGACACCAATACGGGTAAGTTGCAGATCAACCTGCTGAACAACTACGACCTCGAAATTCAGTAAACCCCTGCACTACAGTTCTGTCCGTCAGAGGCTCCCTTAAATTAATGGGGGGCCTCTTTATCGTGGCCTGCCGCCTACATGCATAAAAAAAGCAGGCGCTCTATGCCTAAGCCAGAGCGCCTGCCATTGGTGACCCCAACGGGATTCGAACCCGTATCGCTACCTTGAAAGGGTAGTGTCCTAACCGTTAGACGATGGGGCCACACCACTTCAGTTTTGGAATATCCGAATTTTTATGTTCGTGTTTTCCTGTACTGCCTTTCAAGGGGTGCCGTTTCAGGCACGCACAAAAAGATACAGGTGAATTGGTCATTCGTCAATAGGGGGATCGTTAAAAGTTACTTTTCCATGTGGTGAGGGACATGGCGTTGGCCCGCTGCGGCATTGGCGTAGGCTGTAGGCATGGTTCCGTTTTCCTCTCGGAAGTGCCCGGTTGCCTCCGCGTAACCGCGCTGCCCCGGCGCTGCTGCTGGTCGGTATGGTGCTGGTGGCGCTCAATCTGCGCCCGGTGATTTCGGCCTTCGGGCCGCTGCTGGCCCAGATTCAGGCCGAACTGCATGTCAGCGCCGCGACCATCAGCCTGCTCACTTCGGTGCCGCTGCTGTGCTGGGGCCTCTTTGCGCTGGTGGCCCCCTGGCTGGCCCGCTGGCGCAGTGCCGAGGTCGTCATTCTGGGGTGCCTGCTCCTTATTGCCCTGGGCGCAGCGCTACGGGCCGGGCCAAACCTGCCCTGGATTCTGGTCGGAACGGTGCTGGTCGGCTCGGGTATCGCGGTCATCAATGTGCTGCTGCCCAGTCTGCTGCGGCGTGATTTTCCGGGTCAGCTCGGTCTGATGACGGGGTTGTATACCACCGCCGTGGTGGGCGGAGCGGCTCTCGCCTCGGCAGTCACGGTGCCGCTGCGGCATGCGCTGGGGTCCTGGCGGGCGGCCCTGCTTTTCTGGTCCGTGCCAGCGGTCATCGGGCTGCTGCTGTGGCTTCCGGCGGTGTTTGGCCGCCCCCCACGCAGCGGGGTTCAGGGCCAGCGCCCCGGCAACATCTGGCAGAATCCGGCGACTTTGCCGCTGACCCTCTATATGGGTACGCAGTCGCTGGTGTTTTTCACCTGGCTGACCTGGCTGCCTAAAATTCTTCTGGATCGGGGAATGCCGGTCGGTCAGACCGGATACCTGCTGTCGCTGGGAAACCTGATTCAGTTGCCGTTCTCGCTGCTGGTTCCGGTGCTGGCGGCGCGGTTGCCCTCGGCGAGGCCCCTCGTGCTGGCCCTCAGTACGTGCATTGCCGTGGGACTCCTGGGGCTGCTGCTGTGGCCGCAGGTGCCGCCCGTCGTGTGGGTCGCGTTTCTGGGCGTCGGCTCGGGCAGTGCCTTTCCGCTGGCGCTTTATCTGGTGGCCCACCGTGCCCGGACCGTGGCCGAGGTACCCCAGCTTTCGTCGGTGTCCCAGGGCTTCGGGTACCTGCTGGCGGCCTGTGGTCCCCTGCTGCTGGGCGCGGCGCATGACCTGACCCACGGCTGGAATGTGCCCCTGCTGCTGCTCCTGGTGCTGACCGGCCTGATGTTTACGATGGGCTGGTGGGCCAGCGCGGACCGTCCCAGTGAGAGTGTTGCCGGACCCGATCTCTGAGCGGCCTTCCGGAATACTGGTCATGAAAGAGTTCCGCGTTCGCTTGCGCTTCAGAGGCACCTGCGAAGGCGCAGCACTTCTGTTGAGGTGACTTCCGGTCAAGCGCAGCGCGGGGCTAGGACACTGACGAATTTGCAGAACGGCTGTCGTCGGTCGTCTTTTCCCGGCGTGACACGGTACCCAGAAACAGGGCCAGCAGTTCCGGTGGCTGTGTCGCCTCGGCCTGTTCACGGCCAATTTCGACCCGGTAGGTCGCCAGGGTGCGGCCCACACGCTCCGGCGTGGCGGTCGCCACCAGCCGGTCTCCCAGGCGTGCAGCCCGGAAAAAACTCAGGTGCGTTTCGGCCGCGACGGCCTGCACGTCAATGTTGCTGATCAGCCCGAAGGCTTCGTCGGCCAGGCTGAAGATCAGGCCACCGTGTGCCCCGCCGTGCATATTCAGTCCCTGTTCCGTGACCGTCAGGGCCACCCGGGTACGTGCAGGAGCGACTTCCAGTACGGTCATTCCGAGGTGTGCAGCGTAGTTCATGGCTCAGCTTAGCGCGGGGTCTGCTCTTCTCATCAAGTGGTGCAGCCAGGCTTAAAGGTTCCCCCTTTTGGGGGATGACACCCGGAGGATAAAGACCGTCCGGCCCGTGAAAACTGCAGCTGTCAGGCAGTAAAAATAGTGCACTGGATCATGATTTTCATCTCTCTCACTTTTATTTTCCATGTCCTGCTGCGTGAATCAGCCCCTGATCATGAGGCCCGGTTTTGTCTTTCTCACTTCAAAAAGTACAATATAGAAACCAATGAAGCCGCCTGCCATGATCCTCTCATCTGTGCTGCTGCTCGGATCTTGGGCGGCGGCTCAGTCAGACCCCTTTCAGCGTCAGGCACCCGAACAGACGCTGCCGACCATCCGTGCGGCCAGCACTATGCAGGCTCCCCCTGCTTCGGGCACACCGGCGCGTCAGAGTATGGCCGGTTCTCTTCAGGTGCCGGTTCAGATGGGCTTCGGTAATCCGCGCAGCAGCAACGACGGCGGCACCACACGCGTCGTGTTCGATCTGGCTAGCCACGTGAACTACACGCTTACCCCGACGTTCAGCGGTCTGCGCCTCGATATCCAGGGTGCGCGGGTTATTCCGTCGGTCACGGGGCGCATGGGTTCCAGTGTCACGGAGTACCGGGCAGGCAACGGACAGATCACCCTGGTGACCCCCTTTCCGCTGTCGCTCACTGACGGTTGGCGGGCCTATGAGGCCACGATTGTCGGCGGCACGAAAGTGCTGATTCTGGAGTTCGGAGCTACCCTCACTGGCGGCGCTGGCAGCAGCGTCCGGGGAGCAGTGTTGACCAGTGCGCCCATCAGCACGCCAGCCGTCAAGGCGACCCTGAATACCCCCTTGCAAGCAGATAGCGGCGTGGCCCCCGGAGATACGGTGACCCCTGGGCCGCTGCTGCCCTCTACGCCCGCGCTGCCCGGTTCCACTCCCGACAGGCCCAGTGCCTTGATGGGCCGGGTTCCCGGTTCGGCCATTCCAGGCGCAACCCTAACCGTGCCGCGCATCGGTAAAAACCCCGGTCTGACCCGCACCGTTCTTGACCTGCCGCCTGGGGTCAGTTACCGAATTGTTCCGGGCAACAGCGGCCTGCGGGTAGAGCTGACCGGCGTCAGTGTCAATGCTCTGACGCAGCCCAGCGGCACCAACATTTCTGCCGAGTTGCAGTCCTGGCATTACGAACCGACCAGTAACGGCGTCAATATCATTTTCCAGACGGGCTGGGGCACCAGCATTCGCAGTGGCTGGCGCGCGCAACTCCTGCCCCCCAGCAACGGCGAGCGTTCGCGCTTGGCAATTGATCTCTCGCCCGCGCTGGCAGATACCACCCCCCTTGGCCCCAGGGAAAAGATGCTGGCTGGCGTGCCACCTATTTCCACTAACCGGGGCACTGCCCTGCTGTCGCTGGCGGCCAACTATGCCCGGCCCCGTGTGGTCATCGATCCGGGGCATGGCGGAGTCGATCCGGGCGCTGTAGGCATCGTCGTCGAAAAAGAGGTCAACCTGGCGGTGGGCCTGCGCGTGCGCGACCTGTTGCAGGCTGCCGGGGTTGATGTCGTCATGACCCGCTCGACCGACACCCAGCTAAGCACCGACAAGAACACCGACCTTAACGCCCGCGCCGCCCTCGGAGCCGGGGCGCAGATGTACGTCAGCATTCACGTCAACGCGATGACCGCTTCCAAGGCCCTGCGCGGCTACGGCATCGAAACGTGGTGGAACCCCAACCATCCCCTGTCGCAGAACCTCGCCTCGGTGCTTCAGCGCGACATGCTGATGACCACCGGAGCCGCCGATCAGGGGCTGCACAACACCCGCTCGCTGGCTGTGCTGCGTAACAGCCGCATTCCAGCTGCACTGGTCGAAATCGGCTTTACCAGCCACCCGGTCGACGGCCTGAACCTGAAAGACTCGAACTATCTGGACCGGGTCGCCCTGGGCATCGCCACCGGCATCCGTGAGGCTCTGGTCACCGGGGTGACGGCCAACGGCAAGGTGACCCGTGGCAGTGTCGGCGGTTCCGACCGCTGAACGCTGGTCGCACCTGAGCTGAAGGGCCAGGTCATGCCGAAATCTTACTCATCAACCGGACTTCATGTACTGGGATGCACTCCACATTATCCCCTCGCTTCGCGCTCTGCGAGTCCCAACCTCTGCCAGGCAGCTCTGACGAGTTCCCCGCAAGGGTGGAGGAGCTAAAAACCTCGCATTCATCGGCGGGTACATTGGCCGAGACTGCACTGTCCTGAATGATGAGAGGCTTTTGACATCACTTATGAGCTGAAGGGTGGCTGGGGGCTGCTTTGTGTGTCTCCTGTCTTGCTTGCCTGTGTGCGGAGGCTTCAGCTTATCGCTCCTGACTGCCCGCTTCATCGGCAGCCACCGCTTTATGCACCAGCGGCATGATGGTCAGGCCCTGCACGGCGATGGTAAACAGCACAATCAAGTATGTGGCCGTCAGGACGGTGGAACGCCATTCGCTGTGAGGCAGTCCGAGTGCCAGACTGATAGCGATACCGCCGCGCAGCCCCCCCCAGGTCAGCAGGCGCACCGTGTAGGTGGGGTAGGCCGCCGGGCCACGGCCACGCAGCAGTGGAAAGGGCAGAGCGACGCTGATCCAGCGGGCCAGCAGCGCGACCACGATGAGTACCGCGCTGGCCGTGAGCTGCCGGGCCGTCGGGTGGGTCAATAGGACATCCAGCCCGATAAAGGCAAACAGCACGATGTTAAGCACCTGATCTATCGTTTCCCAGAAGCCCTCGACATGCTCACGGGTGGCTGGGCCGAAAGCCTGCTCCTTGCCTGCCGAAAGCACCAGCCCGGCCACAACCATAGCCAGCGGCCCGCTGACCCCCAACGCCGCCGCCGCGATGTAGCCCGAAATAACCAGGGCCAGGGTAATCAGCAGTTCGACGGCGGGATGTTCGATGCGGCGCACCATCAGATAACCCAGCCCGCCCAGCAGAGCGCCGAAGCCCAGGCCCCCCAGGGCTTCGCGCACGAACAGAATCAAGGCGCCGGTCACGGTAGGCGGGGCGTGATTCTCGCCAATCCCAGCCATATCGGCGATCACCAGAAAGATCACCACGCCCACGCCATCATTGAACAGGCTTTCCCCCGCGATCAATGTTTCGATTTTTTTGGGCACCTGTGCCCGCTTCAGCAGGTCCAGAACAGCCACCGGGTCCGTCGGGCTGATGAGTGCCCCGAACAGCATGGCCCACAGCAGCGGCACCCCCAGGCCCAGCCAGCCGAAGACGGCGTAAGCCCCAAACCCGATCAGGCCCGTGCTGATCAGGGTACTTAGAACTGCGAGGGTCAGGATGCTGGCCCGCTGCCGGAGCAGCTGCGCCGCGTCGAGGCCCAGCGCCCCAGCAAAAAGCAGAACGCTAAGAATGCCGTTGAGTACGAATTCGGTAAAATCGAGCGTGTTGAGCAGATGCATGGCCCAACCCCGCAGGCCCGGCACCACCCCCAGGGTATCGAGCAAGATCATGCACACACTGACCAGCGCCCCGGCCAGCGTGACGCCCACGGTGGTCGGCAGCTGCAAAAAGCGCTCATTGAGATAAGCCAGCAAGGCCGTGAAAGCCAGGAGGACTGCAAATGCCGTCAACACCCCGTTACTGTACAGGCCCCCAGCACGCACCGCCCTGCTTTGGCCGGGGAAACTGTACTCTCCGGGGGGCCGTACAGCCAGGTGCAGCCCCCGCATAAGGGCGCTTACCCGCGCATCAAAAAGTGTTCGATGATCGCGTGATGGTCTTCAAAGAAAAGCTCCGGACTGCCCAGCGCCTCGGAGAGCGGCAGCCACAGGGCCTCGGCAGCGTCGGAAGCCGCTCGCAATGTGGGCAGCTGCCCGATGCCCAAATCAAAGTGAAAGGCGTGTGTAATGGTGCGTCCGCGCTGGCTGCGGTCGGGATAGTCGAACACGGCCTGCGCCCGCAGTCTCTCCGACAAATTGACGGCTTCACTCAGGCCCGTTTCTTCATGCGTTTCGCGGATCGCGCAGGCCAGCAGCGTTTCCTTTTGTTCCAGAAAGCCGCCGGGCATCGCCAGACGCCCCCGCCCCGGCAGCCCGGCCCGGCGCACAACCAGCACATGACCACTGCGGGTAATGACCGCGTCGGTGGTGACAAACACGGGCGCAAAGGGGGCCGACTGCCACGCGGCGCGGTACTCGCGCAGATAATCGTATTCCTCGCGCAGGTCGCTGTAGTCCTGAGTCTGACGGAAGGTTTGCAAAAAGTCGTGGACCACGGGCGGAACCATCCCGGCGACCTGTTCAGGCTGATCCTCGAAAAAGGCCCGGCGAACGCTAGTGGCACTGAGCGTGCTGACCACATGCGTTGGCAAAAACTCCCAGGCCGGGAAACTGCGCAGGTAATAGCTGCTTTCGTCCTTGAGATGCCCGACCAGCGCAATGTCGCTGCTGCCATGCGTAAAGGCCTGTACGCCGCGCTGAACTTCGGAAAGCCAGAGGGACTCGTTGTAGAAATAGTCGCGCACATAGACGAAAAGAACCCGGCTGCGGGCAATACCAGCGCCGACCAGCATCGCCGTGATGACCTCCTGGCGCTCCTCGGCGGTAAAGGGATTTTTGGTGTTCCGCGCGGCGTGGGCCGACCCGATGACCACGATCAGCTTCTGCACGCTCTGAAGCGCTTCTAGCATGACCAGCAGGTGCGCCTGATGCGGCGGCTCGAAACGGCCGATATACACACCGAAAGTCCGTTTGCGCCGGTGGGCACCGGGGACAGGCGCAGAGGGCAGAATCACCTGGTCAGGCAAAGTCATTTCTCATCATAGGTACTTCTGAAAGTGTGAATGATGTGGGCCGCAACTGAATCTGTCTGAAGTCCGGATACTTGGCCCTGACCGCGCATCTACGTAGAATCTTATCTGTTTCTGAGAACCGCCTCACAATGGCGCTGGCTGTGAATCCCCCCCTGCCCCCCATAGATCACGGCGACCTTGTTCTACTGAGTGTAATTTCATGTCCTGGAACTGACCGTGTGCCTTATAACCTCGAGTGCTAGGGGATCAGAGACCTCCGAAGAAGAGAGCGAGATTATGGGCTGCAATCTTCCGGCAGACATGG
>JAGLBK010000088.1 GCA_018260275.1 Deinococcus sp. | reverse complement strand
TAAAGCCCCGGCGTTTGCACAGGCTGACGAGCTCTTCCATTGAGGTTGCGGGCATGTTTAAGCTCCTTTCAGTCGCTGTAGATAGGGGATAGATGATGGATGATGGGAAAAGCTGTTTCTATCATCTATCATCAAAAAAATGTCCCGGACGATAAGCCACGGCTGGCCTCTCATCCGGGGACGCACGGGACATGCGCGGTTCCACCCCAGTTCTGGCCCTTGCCAGCACCTTTTAAGCTGTCTGTGGCTCCCCGCCTGCCCTTCCCGTCGCTGCCGTTCGTCTGGCTCTCACCGTCCCAGACTCGCTCCTAAACACTTTGCGCGGTACTTCTGCGGTTCAACGCCTGCCTTGTATTGTGCGGTGTGACAGGCGGGGGGTCAAGCGAGCAGCGTGGTCTGTCGCTGGCGCTGTTGCTTGCAGACTCACAGTCGCGGCCCAGAGTACCGGGCTTTTTCAGGGAGTCGTCTGAACCGTCTGAGGCAGCAGCACCCAATTGTTTCCGAGACTTGGCAAAAAGCCTTTGGACCAGGTGATGTTGGTGATATTGCCGTCTGAATCGGTCACAGTCTGAACCGTGAATTGATTCCAGCCTTTATAGAGTGGCAGGGGAAAAAGCACGGTAGTAACTGGTTTGCCGGGGCCGCGCTGACAGACCATCCCGCCACTAAACTTCACAGCCTGACTGACATAAATAAGCCCACTCAGGGAAAGGTGGTTGTTCTGCGCGGTGGCCCCCTGCGAAGAGTTCACTGTGATCGGAGTGAGGAAGGTAAAGGGGGCCGCAATTCCACTTTTACTGGCACTGACACGGAGCTGGGCCACAGTCATGGTGGCCTGGGGGGTGTCCGATCTGGCGTCGCCGGAACACTGGCTGGCGGCGCCTCCGAGCAGGTTGGCGACCGTGGCGCTCTGGCGCTGGCTGGTGGCAGGCGCGGTAGTCAGGTCAAGGGAAAAGGCCCCGGAAGAGGTCAGGGGACTGCGGCTGATTTCACTGGCCGCGCCGCCCGTCAAGGGAGCAGCTTCGAGAATCACCTGTCCCGCGCCGCCCGTCCAAGCTTTAGTGGTCATCGGATAACTGAAGTTGACTGGCTCGGTCAGGGTGCCGCTCACGGATTTCAGCGGCTCGGGAACGGTGAGGGACACTGACTGTTTGATCCAGCCCTGGTTCCCGGCGGCGTCGTAGGCCACGACCCGGTAGGTATAGGTGCCACTCGCCGGGACCGTATCGGTATAGGTTCCCGAAAATGGGGCCGCCAGGATGGTCTTGATCGGCACGAAGTTGTCTACGTTGTTGTCCGTGTCGTCGCGTTCGATCACCAGTTTCGTCACCGCGACGTTGTCGGTCGCGGAATACTGAATCTGGACCTGACTGGGGTCGGTGTAGTCGGAAGGAATACTGATCGACGCGACCGGATTGGTGGTATCCGACGTGTTTGGCGAAGTAGTTCCACAGGCCGTCAGCACGAGGGCGGCGGTCAAAGCCAGCAGGGTTGGGCGCATGAGACCAACTTAAGACACCTGCTGGAACAGGAGATGAACGGGTCTTGTAAAAAACATCACATTTACGGCTACTTAACCGCTGTTTCCGTTAGCACTCTCAGGGCCAAAAAAGCCAGAGCAAATGCCCTGGCGATGGTGTAGCAGCCTTGCTATTACCTGTCGTTTTCGCCTTCCGGAATACTGGCGAATTCGCCGCGCCGGGCCGCCCGTTTGTCTTCTTCGGCCTGCTCGGCGATTTCATAGGCTTTGATGATTCGTCCGACCAGCGGATGGCGCACCACGTCCACGTCGGTAAATTCGTGCCAGCCGATCCCGTCGATCTTGCTCAGCACCCGCTTGGCAACCGCCAGACCGCTGGTGATGTGGCGCGGCAGGTCGATCTGGGTCACGTCGCCGGTCACGACCACCTTGCTGGAAAAGCCCATGCGGGTCAGGAACATTTTCATCTGCTCGCCGGTGGTGTTCTGCGCCTCGTCCAGGATGATGAAAGCGTCGTTCAGGGTGCGCCCGCGCATGAAAGCCAGCGGCGCGATTTCGATGATGCCGCTGGTCAGGTACGCCTCGAACTTTTCCTGGTCGAGCATGTCCTGAAGCGCGTCGTACAGTGGGCGCAGGTAGGGGTCGATCTTGGCCTGGAGGTCGCCGGGCAAGAACCCCAGTTTCTCGCCCGCTTCGACCGCCGGGCGCGTCAGGATAATCCGCTTGACTTTCTTGGCCTTGAGCGCCTGCACCGCCATGGCTACGGCCATATAGGTTTTCCCTGTCCCGGCAGGCCCGACGCCGAAAGCGATGTCCGACTGCTCGATCAGGTCGAGGTACAGCTTTTGCCCCGGCGTTTTGGGCTTGAGGCCGCGCGGCAAGCTCAGGCCCGTGACCTGGGTTTCGGCTGCCAGACTGCGTCCTTCGGTGCTTAGGCGGGCCGAGCGCAGCAGACTTTCGGGGGTCAGTTCGCCGCCACTTTTAACCACATCCAGCGCGTCGCGGATCATGCGGCTGGCGTACTGCACGTCCGGCGCGTCGCCCGTGACCGTAATGGTTTCGCCGCGTGCCACGATCTTGGCCTTAGTCAGCTCGCGCATCCGGCGCAGATTGGCATCACCCGCTCCCAGCAGGGCAAAGGCCTCACGTTGGTCTGCCAGATTCACGGTCTCTGTAGCGGCAGGCGCGGGCGCGTTGAGGCTGGCGTTCGGGTTAAGGTCGGTCAAAGTCACTCCTGTTCGGGCCATAAAGACCACAGTCCTCCCCGCAGCAGTTCAGGGGAGGGAAGAGGGCGGATAAGGTCATTCGGATGCGCCCATTGTGTGCCGGGGCCTGTCAGGGCTAGGTATGTTGAGGCACAATCTCGCCCGGTTTGAGCCGGGTCTACAGAAAACATCAAGGGGAGTGTCACCCGCCCTGAGTCTGCACCGGCCCGGCCTGAAACACATGCGCCGAATGGCTGATAGCGAGAAAAACAGCGGCCCCGGCTCCCGGTAACCTTTACTACCGGCAAACTTCAGTCCACCACCTCGAAGCCCAGTTTGTGCGCCTCCTCGACAAAGAAGTTGATGTTCTCGGTCAGGGTCTGCGGCCCCAGGCTCTTGCGTTCCTTTTCGCCCGTCGCCGCGATGATGAGGGTTTCGGCGAGGCAGGCAGGCACGTTGCCTTCGCCGAATTGCAGGTCGATGTTGGTGGTCATGCTGCCGGGCGGGCGCACCAGTCCGCCGGGAATCAGGCGCACGCCGGGCACGTCACGCACGCTTTCGTCCACGTCGGCGGGGCGGCCTTCGTCAAAAATCCAGGTGCCGGGTTTGACATGCTGCGGAAAGATCACCGGGTTGGGGTCGCTGGTGGCGCTGAAGATCAGGTCGGCCTGACTCAGCGTGTCGTAACTGGTGGTCGTGACGATTTCGGTGTCCTTGTTGGCCCGGCGCAGGGTGTTCGCGCTGCGTTCCAGTTTTTCCAGGTCGCGCCCGATCATGATGACTTTGCCGACCTGCGGGGCGATGGTGCGGGCTATGCCGAACGCCACCACGCCGTTTGCGCCCACGATTCCCGCCGTGGCCTGTTTCAGGTCGCGCCCGGTTTCGCCGAAGTGCCGCAGGATGCCTGGAATGGCCGCCTTGATGGTGCCGGAGGTATACGCGCCGCCGTTGGTGATGGTGATTTCGGGCACCGCCGCCTGCACGTCCACGCCCTTGTTGCCCACCACGCTCCAGAAGGCTCCCAGGCCGAAGACCTCCGCGCCGAGTTCGTGGGCCAGCCGCGCCCCCTCGATGGCCCGGCGGGTCGCCAGTTCGGGGTTGTCGCGGAAGCGGTCGGGCAGCAGCGGCGACGACAGCAGGTAACAGCGGATTTCCTTGCCCTGCGCTGTGCGGATGCCGCGTAGTTCGCCGACCTTCATGGGGCGCATCTCGTCGGCCATCTGGCGCACGGTCTTTTCGCTGACCAGGCCCTTTTCGACCAGGGGTTTGAGCCAGGTGAACCGCTGCGCCGACCAGAAATCGTGCAGGTTCATGGGGTGAATTATGAACGCCGCCACCACCACGTCCTCGCGTTTGCCCGCCACTGGCACGTCCTCGCCCACGCGCGGCTCGGTGCCGTCGAGCATGCGGCCCAGGTTTTCCTTGAACCGCCACGCCGCACTGACCAGCAGGGCCAGCATGGTCAATTTGGGGGCCGGGCTGACGGGCAGGGCGGCCACGGCCACGGCCAGCGCTCCCAGCCCCGCCAGCGTCGCCGCGCTGATAAAGCCCCAGTAGCCCGCCACGCCCGCGTAGACCAGCACTGGCAGCAGCCCGGCCCAGAAGGGAATGGCCCCGGTCACGACCAGCCCGGCCAGCACGCCCAGCAGCACCAGATTGCCCCGGCCACGCGGCGGTGTCGGCCCAAACAGAAAGCGCGGCGGGTTCAGGTGGCCCAGGTAGGTGGTCAGCGCGGCCATGATGGTCACTTCGGGGTGGCCGTAACTGGAGACCATCAGGATGGCGGCAAAGCCCTTGAGGGCGTCCAGCGCGGCGCTCCCGAACGCCAGACGCGGGCCGACCCGCCGCAGGACGTTCTCGACCCCCAGGTTGTGGGCATTGTTCAGGCGGGTGCTGACGCCCGAGCGGGCCAGCAGCCAGTGCCCCAGCGGCAGACTTCCCACCAGAAAGGCGACGGCTAGCAGCAGGGCGGACAAAAACAACATGGGGGAAATAATAGGGCTTGTGGCGTGTGGCCTGTGGCTTGTGGGGGAAAGAGGGGAGTGGGAGCTGGAGGTAGTGAGTGGTCAGTGGGAAGTGGTGAGTGGGAAAAGCACCAGACGCGCGGCGGTACATCTGTTGCCACTGGGAGAACACCAGGTTTTCTGGCCTGCCGGCTACCACTCCCCACTCCCCACTGACCCACTCACCGCCCTCCGCAGCCGTGTATATCCATGTCCCGCCACCTCGACGTGCTCCACCGGCACAAAGCCGTGGCGGGTGTACAGCCGGGCAGCGGGGTTGTCGTCCTCGACAAGCAGCGCCAGTGGCAGGCCCAGAGCGTCAGCTTTTGCGGCGCAGGCGTCGAGCAGTTGCCCGCCCCAGCCCTGCCCACGGGCCGACGGAATCAGGGCCAGGGTATCCAGATAGAGTTCGCCCGGCTGCCCCTCGGCGGTGATTTCGGGGTCGAGGCCCAGTAGCCGCCGGTGTTCCCGCAAAGGGAGGTCGAGGTCGCGGGCCAGTTCACCGGGGTACAGCACCGCCAGCCCGACGGGTCGGTCAGTGTGTTCGGCGATCAGGGTGTTCGTGAAGCTGAGGCGGTTGCCACGCTGCCGGAAAAATTGTCCGACGATGGCCGCCGCATCATCATCATTATCCGTTCCGGTCAGTGTCCAGCCAATCGCGCCGATGGTCGTCTGAATGAGGGGCGGCGTCGAACACCTGGGCCGGGCGGATGGTGAGCATGTGGGCGATAGTACGCGGTTTGGGGTCAGTGGGAAGTGGTCAGTGGTGGCTGGCGGGCCAGAAAACGTGGTGTTCTCCCAGTGGTAACAGATGTTCCGCCGCGCGTCTGGCGCTTTTCCCACTCACCACTCCCTACTTCCCGCCCCCGCTTTTCTCCACAAGCCACAAGCTACGCGCCACAAGCCCCCTCACCCCTCTACTTTCTCCCGTGACCGCACCTTGTATCCCTTCGGCGTGTCGTGTTCACCGTCGAACAGGGCGGTGGTCAGGTAACGCGCCCCGGTGTCCACGGCCATCGTCAGGACGCGCTTGCCCGGCCCTAGCCTGCGGGCCACATCCAGCGCGGCCCAGGCCATCGCGCCGCTGCTCATGCCCACGAAAATGCCTTCCTGTTCGGCCAGCTGGCGGGCCAGCGGATAGGCGTCTTCCTCCCAGACCTGAATCACGCCGTCAAGCACGCTGCGGTCGAGGTTGTCGGGAATAAACCCCGGCCCCATGCCCTGAAAGCCGTGCTCGCCGCGTTCGCCGCCCGAAATCACGTTGCTGCGGGCGGGTTCGCAGGCGATGACCTGAATGTCCGGGTTGTGCCTTTTCAGGAACCGGCCCACGCCGCTAATCGTGCCACCCGTGCCCGAGCCGTACACGAAGGCGTCGATCCGGCCTTCCATCTGTTCCCACAGTTCGGGGCCGGTGGTGCGCTCGTGGACGGCAGGGTTGGCGGGGTTGGTGAACTGGCCCATGACCACGCCGCCCGTCTCGGCGGCCAGGCGCTCGGCTTCCTCGATGGCGGCGGCCATGCGGCGCACCGGGTCGGTCAGCACCAGCTGGGCACCGTAGGCTTTCAGCGTGCGCTTACGCTCCTCGCTCATCTGGGCGGGCATGCACAGGATCAGTTTGTAACCGCGTGCCGCCGCGATCTGTGCCAGCCCGATGCCGGTGTTGCCGCTGGTCGGTTCGATAATCGTGCCGCCGGGTTTCAGGACGCCCCGCGCCTCGGCGTCCTCAATCAGGCCCAGCGCGGTGCGGTCTTTGATGCTGCCGCCCGGATTCTGGCCTTCGAGCTTGATGAACACGTCGGCCATGTCCGGCCCGACCAGGCGTTTGAGCTGCACAATCGGCGTGTGCCCGATGAATGACTCGATCATGCCAGGAGTCTAGCCCCGGCGTGCGCTGCGGTTTTCCGCGCTGTCCACAATTGACTCGCCGGAGGCTGTTGGCTAACGCTATGTGGACTGATCTCTCCATATTGCGTCTTCCCAATCGTGTGTCAGATATTCCAGTTGAGCGGAAGACAGAAGGGGCGTGAAGGAATCCAGGCCAAGATCGTTCGAGAGCAGCTGAAGGGTCTGTGCGGTAAATCTCTGCTGCTCCCGCATGGCCCACTGCACGAGCCACAAGCCCAGCACGCCGAAAAGTAGGCAGGCGAGATAAAGCGGCATATTCAAAATGAGGGTCGCTAGCGCGAGTGGTGGAATCAGAATAAGGAGCACCGTGAGGGCACCAGCCATTCCATTGTCTACAGAAGCCCAGAGCAGCGTTTGCCCTTCCCGATGCAGCAAAACGCCGACGATATTGATGGATGCCCCTCGTGAGCCGCGCAGATTCAGGCTGATGTCGAAACGTTTGGGCATCAGACGGCCTCGCCAGTTGTGAATAATGTCGGTCTGAAAGGCCCCTGCACGGCTGAGCTGGCCGTCAAGTCGCGCCAGGACTTCTTCGGGGGTCTGCGGAGTCGTGAAGAGCAGCTTGATTAGGGCACCACCTTTTGTACAGCGGATTTCACCTGATTTTGTACTGCGCTCTGGGACATGAATCTGACAGGGTAGTGCGGCAGCCTCAATGGCTCTGAGGTCTCGCTCAGGACCTTGATTATTGATAACGCGGTTAGTTGATGTCGCCTTCTGGCTTACTCAACGTCCAGGGGAATCGAGTTTGCGCTGCTGCCGACAGTACTTCCCCTCTCATAATTCAGATTCCGACTGACACCGACTTAGCACGTCATCAATAGAGCAGTTTGCATAAAAGGGCCACGTCGTTTGTGGGCTTTTTATGCCGAGCAGGCGGGCAGGCCCCTTCATGGGTGCCGTTTTGCCTAAGACAGCGAGTGACTTTTAACGAGCAGCTGGAATGATGGAGCCGTTTGGGGTGTATTTCCACAAATGGCGTAATTATGAAAGCTGCTCTAAAGCCTGTTCTGCTCATCGTTTTGCCTCCCGCTGTTTGCTGGAAAGACACGATATCTTTTGGTTGAATGCTCTAAACTGTCCCGATATGCGCGTCATGCCGTTTGTTCAAGTGCTGCTGCTGCTGGCGCTGCTGGCTTACCTCGCCCTGATCGCCCTGGAAAACCCCGGCCTGATCCGGCTGCCGCTGCCGCTGGGACGCGGCGAACTGCTGCTCTCGACCGGCGTGACCACCGGCCTCTTTATGGTCGTCGGCGGGCTGTATAGTGCGCTGCTGCTGCTGCCCATGCTGCTGCGTACCGAAATTCACCGCCGCCACACCGTCCGCGAGCGCCACGCCACCGAGCAGCGGCTGGCCGCCACCTTGCAGGCCCGACTGGGGTCGCTGCCCGCCGCCGAACGTCTTGCTGCTGAACGTTCCCCTGCTGAACGCGTCACCGCCGAACGCCCGACCGAGACGGCGCACATGCCTCCGCTTCAGGCGGTGAGCGAATGACGCGCCGCTCACGGGTGCCGGAGGCCCGCTGGGTGCTGGCCCGCCCCGCCAGCCGGGAAGTGCTGCTGGACACCATGCGGCAGTGGCGCGTGTCGCCTCCGCTGGCCCAGGTGCTCAGTGGGCGCGGCGTGACGCCCAGGCTGCTTGACCCGCCTCTGACGCTGACGCCCAATCCGGCCCTGCGCGAAGCGGCCCGGCGCATCGTGGCGGCGGTGCAGGCGGGCAAACGCATCCGCATTCACGGCGACTACGACGCCGACGGCGTGACGGCCACGGCCACCCTGGTGCTGGGGCTACAGGCAGCGGGCGCGGTGGTCCACGGTTTTATTCCGCACCGCCTGAACGAGGGCTACGGCGTTCATATGGACCGCGTCACCGAACACGCCGCCGAATGTGACCTGCTGGTCACGGTGGACTGCGGTGTGACCAATCTGGAGGAAGTCGGGGCGCTCTTGCAAAGCGGTACCGAGGTCATCGTGACCGACCACCATGCCCCCGGTCCCGATTTCCCCGATTGTCTGGTGGTTCACCCCCACCTGACCGAGGGCTACGACCACGACCTGCACAACCTGACCGGGGCGGGCGTGTCCTATCACCTGCTGTGGGCAGTCTATGAGGAACTGGGGCTGCCTGAACCGCGTCACCTGACGGCCCTGGCCTGTATCGGCACGGTGGCGGACGTCGCGCCGCTGCTGGGCGAAAACCGGGCACTGGTGCGGGCTGGCCTCGCTGAGCTGGCCCGGACCGAATTGCCAGGCCTGCGGGCGCTGATGGACGGCAAGGCCGTCAAGCAGCCCACCGCGCGGGACGTGGCGTTTATCGTGGCCCCACGCCTGAACGCGGCCGGGCGCATGGGTGAGGCGGATGTGGCGCTGGACTTGCTGACCTGCCCCAGCCTTCACGACGCCAAGCGGCTGGCCGCCTACCTCGAAACACGCAACGGCGAGCGGCGCACCTTGCAGGACGAGATGTTCAAGCAGGCGCTGACGCTGGTGAACCCGGGGGACCCGGCGCTGGTGCTCACCCACGCCGACTGGCACCCCGGCGTGATGGGTATCGTGGCGAGCAAGCTGGTCGAAGCCTTTCACAAACCTGTCTACATCATGGCGCAGGGCAAGGGGTCGGTGCGCAGCACGCCCGGCATCAGCGCGGTGCAGGGACTACGGAACAGCGAGGACCTGCTCAAAAAGTTCGGCGGACACCCCGGCGCGGCGGGTTTTTCGCTCGACCCGGACAATTTTGGCGCCTTCCGCGAGCGTATTCACGACTATGCCCGGCAGTTCCCGGAGCCGGTGCCCACCGTGCGCCTCGACGCGCCTTTGCCCCTGCTGGGGGCCACGCCCGAACTGGTCGAGCAGGCCCACGCCTTCGAGCCGTTCGGCGAAGGCCACCGCCCCCCGCTGTGGCATGTGCGCGGCGACCTGACCGAGCCGCGTCTGGTCGGCAAAAACAGCAATAGCCTGCAATTTCGCCTGGGCCACCTCAAGGGCGTGAAGTACAGCGAAACCCGCGCCGAGGCGGGCGAACGCGACCTGGGCACCCACCTGGACCTCAACGAGTGGCGGGGCCGCGTCAGTCTGGAGCTGCACGCTCAGGCGCTGCGGCCCCCCCAGCCGCTGGAACTGGAGGGCGCCGACCTGGGGGGCACAGCCGAAGCGTTGCCCACTCTGCCGCGCCTCAATCCCCGCGAGGCGATGGGCCGTCTGAGTACCGGCGCAGTGGCCTACGCCGAGAACGGCGTGGTGGGTTTTCTGCGTGACAACGTGCCGGGCGTGCGGCTGCTGGAACCGGGTGCGGCGCTCTCTGGTCAGGAAGTCATCCTGTACGCCCTGCCGCCGGAAGCCGACCTGCGCCGCTGGTTGCGTGAGGGCCGTGTCGCTTTCGCGTTCGGCCCCAAGACGCTGGCCGAGCTGGAAGGTGCCCTGGGTGTGCAGCACCTCAGCGCCCCGCCGCAGAACCCACTGGCCGACGCCTTGCAGGACGAAGCCCGCCTGGAAGCCGCCGCCGATGCTTACCGCCGCTGGCAGTGGGCGCACCATTACCGCGTGCTGAACGACACTGGGTGGACGGCAAGCGTGTACGCCATGCTGGGCCTCGATCTGCTGGGGCGCGACTTTCAGCAGGAGACGCGGGGCACACGGTCGGCGGGCGCGGTGCTGCCGGAAGTGGCCCCCGCAGACTGAAGCAGCCAGCGGCGGCGCGGTGCTGGGCTGGGCACAACAGCTGGCGGCCAGTCCTTCGGCTCAATCCTCGTCGTCGAGATCGTCCTCGTCGTCAGCCTCAGCTTCATCGTCGGCCCAGTCATCCTGGGAATCGTCGCGGGGGTCGCGGCGGCGCACCTCGTCGCGTCCGGCCTTCAGGGTGTCCTCGGTTTCTGCGCCCGCCAGCACTGCCTGGGCGCGGGCCAGCACCGGGGCGTCGGCGGGCGGCTGCCCGTAGCGCTCGGCCAGGTAGGCTGCGACCCACACACCGAAAGACCACAGCGAAAGCTGCGCGGCGTATCCCGGCTCCGCGCCCTGCG
>JAGLBK010000087.1 GCA_018260275.1 Deinococcus sp. | reverse complement strand
TGCAGCGAAAGTCGCCTTGATACCCTGCCCGCTGCGTTTCGTCTCTGCGCCCCAGTCTCCCCCATCCATTTCAGGCAGTGAAACCGGTCCGAGCCTGGCAACTGCTAATCATCCTGCAAGCGCTCGTCTCGGCGTGCCTGACCCGGAGAATTTTGGGACAGTTTCTTACGAGCACCAGCAAATCCTGGACTACGGCCTACGTTTTCGCCTTCCTGGACGCTCGGGCCAGCCTCAGTCAATTTCCTTGCTGTGCCACACCCAGTCCTTGACTTCCGGCAGGTCGTCGCCGTGCTCGCGGATGTAAGTATGGTGCTCGCTCAGTTTCTGGTTGAGGCGCTCGTTGAATTCGGCTGCACGCTCCTGCAACTGGGGCAGGCGGCGCACCGCTTCCAGCGCCAGGTGATAGCGGTCAATCTCATTGCGTACCGTCATGTCGAACGGCGTGGTCGTGGTGCCTTCTTCCTTGTAGCCGCGCACGTGCAGGTTGTCGTGGTTCGGGCGGCGGTAGGCCAGGCGGTGAATCAGCCACGGGTAGCCGTGATAGGCAAAGATAATCGGTTTGTCGGCGGTAAACAGCGCGGTGTAGTCCTCGTCGCTCAGGGCGTGGGGGTGCTCGCCGGGGCTTTGCAGCGTCATCAGGTCCACCACGTTCACCAGCCGGATGTTCAGGTCCGGAAAGCCTTCGCGCAGCAGGTCACAGGCGGCGATGGTTTCCATGGTCGGCACGTCTCCGGCGCAGGCCATGACCACGTCCGGTTCACCCTCGCAACTGGCAAATTTCCAGATGCCCGCGCCCCGGGCGCAGTGCTCGGCGGCCTGGTCCATCGTGAGCCACTGCGGCGCGGGTTGCTTGCCCGCCACGATCACGTTCACGTACTGGCGGCTGCGCAGGCAGTGGTCGGCCACCGAGAGCAGCGTATTGGCATCGGGCGGCAGGTACACGCGCACCACCTCGGCCTTCTTGTTCACTACATGGTCGATAAAACCGGGGTCTTGGTGAGAAAACCCGTTGTGGTCCTGCCGCCACACGTGTGAGGTCAGCAGGTACGTCAACGAGGCGATGGGCTTACGCCACCCAATCTGGTTGGTGGTCTTGAGCCATTTGGCGTGCTGGTTGAACATCGAGTCGATGATGTGAATAAACGCCTCGTAGCACGAGAGCATGCCGTGCCGCCCGGTCAGCAGGTAGCCTTCGAGCCAGCCTTCGAGCATCTGCTCGCTCAGCACTTCCATCACCCGGCCATCAGGCGTGAGGTGCTCGTCGGTGGATTTTTCCTCGTCCAGCCAGACCTTGCCGGTCACGTCGTACACCGCGCCCAGCCGGTTGGATTCGGTCTCGTCGGGGCCAAACAGCCGGAAGTTCTCGGGGTTCTCTTTGATGATGTCGCGCAGGAACTGACCCAGCACGCGGGTGGCCTCGGCCATCTTCTCACCGGGGGCGGCCACGTCCACCGCGTAGCTGCGGAAGTCGGGCAGCTTGAGGTCCTGCAGGACTGCGCCGCCGTTGGCGACTGGGGTGGCCGACATCCGTTTGGTGCCCTGCGGAGCCAGCGCAGCCAGCTCAGGCTTCAGGCGGCCTGCTTCATCAAACAGTTCCTCGGGGTGGTAACCGTGCAGCCAGTCTTCCAACATCTTGAGGTGCTCGGGGTGGTCGCGCAGCCCGTCCAGCGGCACCTGATGCGCCCGCCAGGTGTTCTCGACGGGTTTACCGTCCACCACTTTTGGCCCGGTCCAGCCCTTGGGGGTCCGCAGCACAATCATGGGCCACACCGGGCGGGCGGTCTGGCCGTCTTGCCGCGCCGCCTTCTGAATGGCCTGGATGTCGGCCAGCACCTGCTCCAGCGTCTGCGCCATCAGCGGGTGAAGCAGCGCGGGGTCGTCGCCCTCCACGAAGTACGGCTGATACCCGTAGCCGCGCAGCAGGCTTTCCAGTTCAGCGTGCGGCAGCCGCGCCAGCACAGTCGGGTTGGCAATCTTGTAGCCGTTGAGGTGCAGAATCGGCAGCACCGCGCCGTCGCGCTGCGGGTTCAGGAACTTGTTGCTGTGCCAGCTCGCCGCCAGGGTGCCGGTTTCGGCCTCGCCGTCACCGATGACGCAGGCCACCAGCAAATCAGGATGGTCGAACGCCGCTCCGAACGCGTGCGCGAGGCTGTAGCCCAGCTCGCCGCCCTCATGAATCGAGCCGGGCACCTCGGGGGCCACGTGGCTGGGAATCCCGCCCGGAAAGCTGAACTGCCTGAACAGCCGCTGCATTCCGGCCTCGTCCTGGCTGACCTCCGGGTACAGTTCCGAGTAGGTGCCCTCCAGGTAGGTGTTCGCCACGATACCGGGGCCGCCGTGCCCTGGCCCGGTGATGAAGAGGGCGTTCAGGTCGTGCCCCCTGATGAGCCGGTTCATATGGGCGTAGATGAAATTCAGGCCCGGCGTGGTGCCCCAGTGCCCCAGCAGGCGCGGCTTGATGTCGGCCAGGGTCAGCGGGCAGCGCAGCAGGGGGTTGTCCAGCAGGTAAATCTGGCCCACCGACAGGTAGTTCGCCGCGCGCCAGTAGGCGTCCAGCAGGCGTTGCTCCTCGGGCGGGAAGGCGATGGGGGCAAGTGCTTTAGCTGGAGTCTGGGTTGCTGGGGTCTGGGTCATGGGTCTCTCACCTCTGGCCCCGACTGTAAAAGGCGATGGTCAGCTCCGTATGGTCAGACCGTGCGCTTACCTGCCGTAGTGGAGCGTCAAGCGTTAAATGTGGGAAAGCCTCGCCCACTTACCCCCCTCCCCTTGCTTCGCAAGGCCCTCCCCCGCAAGGGGGCGAGGGTCAACACCAGCCCCGCACCAATCGGTTGACCGTCCAGTAGTCTCTATAACCGCGTGCGTACCTCCCACAGTTCGGGAAACAGCACGATATCCAGCACCTGGCGCAGGTAATTCGCCCCACTGGTGCCGCCCGAGCCACGCTTGAACCCGATGACGCGCTCCACGGTGGTCAGGTGATTGAAGCGCCAGCGCCGAAAATTATCTTCCACATCCACCAGTTTCTCGGCCAGCTCGTACAGGTCCCAGTAGGTAGCCGGGTCGCTGTAGACCTGTAGCCAGGCCGCCAGGACTGCCTCGTTCAGCTCGTATTTGTGTGAGAAATCACGGCCCAGCACTTCAGGCGGGACGGCCAGGCCACGCGCCGCCAGGAGGCGCAAGGTCAAGTCGTAGACACTGGGGGCGTGCATGGCGGCGTCGAGTGGGCCGTGCAGGTCGGGGCGGTGCTCATGAGGGCGCAGCAGCACAGGGTTACGGTTGCCCAGCAGAAATTCCACCATCCGGTAGCCCTGCGACTGAAACCCCGAGGCGTGCCCGAAAGCCCAGCGGAACTGAAGATAGTCGGCGGGGGTCATGGTTTTCAAGACTTCCCAGGCGTCGGTCATCTGTTCCTGCGCCCGCACCACCCGCGTCAGCATTTTGAGGGGCGCGTCGGTGATGCCCTGCTCCAGCAGCGACATGGCCGCCTGCAACTCACGCACGATCAGCCCCAGCCACACCTCCGAGACGTGGTGGACGGCAATGAACAGATGTTCATCGTGGGCATCGGTGATGGGCTGGTGGGCCCCTTTGAGTTCATCCAGATGCAGATAATCGCCGTAGCTGAGGCTCTGGCGAAAGTCGGTGTAAGCCTGCTCGGGAGAGTCTCTGTCGGTCACTTGGTTTGCTCCAGTACGCTGCGGATCCCCTCTACGGCCCGGCCTACATCGGCGTGCGAGTGGTACAGCGGCGTAAAGCCAAAGCGCAGGATGTCCGGCGTGCGGAAATCACCGATAATGCCACGTTCAATCAGCTTTTTCATGACCTGCTGCGCCTGCGGGTGGCGGTAGCTGACCTGCGAGCCGCGCTGCTCGTGGTCTAGCGGCGTCACCAGTTCGAGCGGATACTGTCCGGTCAGCGGTTCCATCAGGGCGATAAAAGTGTCGGTCAAGGAGAGTGATTTGGCGCGGAGTTGCCCCAGATCCACATCGGCAAACACGTCCAGCGCCGTGTCCAGAGCGCTGAGGCCGAGGACCTGCGGTGTCCCGACCACATAGCGCCGCGCACCGGGGGCCGGGACATACTCGCGGGCCATTTCAAAGGGGTCGGCGTGGCCCATCCAGCCGCTCAAAAAGGAGGGGGCCGCGTCATGATGCCGCTGCGCCACAAACAAAAAAGCGGGCGCACCGGGGCCACCGTTCAGGAACTTATAGCCGCAGCCAATGGCAAAGTCGGCGTGACAGCCGTTCAGGTCAACCGCGAAAGCTCCCGCCGAGTGTGCCAGATCCCAGACTGTCAGGATGCCCTGCGCCTGCGCCTGCGCCGTTATTTGGCCCATATCCAGCTTGCGCCCGGTGCGGTAGTCCACCTCAGTGAGCAGCAGCACCCCCACTTCGGGTGTCAGGTGTTGTTCGGGATGGGCCGCAATTTCGTCGGCTGGGACGCGGCGAATCTCTAGCGTGCCGCCCAGCAGGGCATTAAGACCCTGGGTCACGTACAGGTCGGTGGGGAAGTTTTCGGCGTCGGTCAGCAAAACAGGGCGCTGGGCGTTCATCCTGACCGCCGCCGCCAGCACCTTGAAAGTGTTGACGCTGGTGCTGTCGCCTACCGCTACCTCATCGGGCCGCGCTCCAATCAGGCGGGCAATTTTGACGGACACGCGGTCAGGCAGGGCCATCCAGTCCTGCGCGGCCTCAGCATTGCGCGTCCACGAACGAATCAGGTGCTGCGCCCACTCTCCGGTCACCACTTCGTGCAGGCGAGCGGGGACCGCTTTAGGCATCGCGCCCAGGCTGTTGCCATCCAGATAGATGGTATCGGCGGGCAGTTCAAAAGCTTCACGCTTGTGCGCCAGAGGGTCGGCGGCATCAAGTTGGCTTAAATCGGGAATGGTCATGGGAATACCTCGGGGGGGGTTAGAGGGCTGAGCACTGGAGGCAAAAGTCACTGGGGAAAGCGCCTTTCAATTATACGAGTAGCCTAATCATAGAGACAGCTGAGTCAGCCAGAGCAACTCGTCGGGGCCATCGAAATGGTGACGCTCCAGCAACGGCTGAATGCTGGTCGCCACACCCGCCCAGACCTGCGTAAGGTGAGCACTCTGGGTATGAAAAGCGTCGGATTCCAGCGCCCCGACCGCCACCACAAAGGGCGCGGAGGTCGTCGGCTGGTGCCCCACCGGACTCAGCTCCAGGGCCTGGCTTTCGGTGAGGCGCAGGTTGGGTTGCAGTTCGGTCAGCCGCAGGGGCCGCAGGTCGTACAGGCCGCTGATGCCGATGCCGCGCACGATTTCAGGGGCAGGCAGGCCCTCGGCGGGCCAGTCGGCGCAGTGAATCATGGCCGTGAGGTGGCCGCCCGCCGAGTGACCGGCCACCACCAGGGCGCCGTACCTCTGAGAGACAAACGACGCCGCCTGCCGCGCCTGGCGCACAATCTGCTTTAGACTCACGCTGGGCACGAGGTCGTAACTCATGACGGCCACGCGGTAGCCCGCCTCCACGACTGGCGGGGCCAGATATGAAAACGAATCCTTGTAAAACGCCATCCAGTACCCGCCGTGAATCCAGAGTACAGTGCCCAGCGGCGTGCCTAACGGCTCAAACACGTCTAGCCGCTCATGTTCGCCGGGGCCGTACGCCAGCTCCTGTGGCGGGTACTGCTCACGCACGGCGGCGCTGCGCGTTCCCCAGCTACCGAAGATATCTCTGGCGTTCGGCACGCGCTGGGAGGGCATGTATTCGGTATTGATGGCAGCGTCGAACAGCTCGGTCATGGTTGCCTCAGGTGGCCCGGCAGGGGGGCGCTCAGTCTGCGAGATTCCAGGCCCCGCCTGTAAGGGGCCACGGGTGTTAGGGACGGGTGACGTTGATGGCTCCAGCGCCCGAACGCTGGCCTTCTTTGACGGCGATCACGTAAATCCGGGCAGAAGTCCGGTCGCCATTCCTGTCGAATTTGACTGTGCCTGTGACCAGATCGGTATAGGTGCCCTTGCGGATGCTGGTTTCCACCTGAGCACGGGTCGGTACCTTGTTCCCCGCCGACTTGTAGGCATTCAGAATGCCCCGGAGCGCTACCCTGGTCGCGTCGTAAGCCAGGACGCCGTAGCCCTGAATCGCGCTGCCGAACGTTTTCTGAAATCTGGACGCGACTGCCTGGGCCGCCGCGAAATTCTCGACGGGCGGCGCGATCGTGGTGAAATAGATGTTGCTGGCACCGCTGCCTGCCAGCTTGACCATGTCCTCGTTATCGAATCCGTCGCCGCCGACCAGTGGGGTCTGGATTCCCTTGTCGCGCAGCTGCTTGGCAAAAGGCCCCGCCTGACCGTAAAGCGCCCCGAAGTAAATGGCGTCCGGTTTAAGGGTCTGAATTTTGGTGATGATGGCCGTGAAATCGCGTTCCTGCGAGTCGATGCCCTCGCTCTGCACGATGGTCGCACCCTTCTGCCGCATCCGTTTCTCGGCCTCGTCGGCCAGCCCCTGCCCATAGGGGGTCTTGTCGTTCAGCATGTAGATTTTTTTGGCCTTCAGGACATCCATGACGAAGTCGCCCCCGGCAGGCCCCTGGGCATCGTCGCGGGCGCACACCCGGTTCATGTTCGCCAGGCCACGGTCAGTCACTTTGGGACTGGTGTTGCCGGGACTGATCATAGCGAGGTGACTGGGGGCCATGATGGCGCTGGCCGGGATGGCGACCCCGCTGTTCAGCGTCCCGATGACCGCCAGAATGCCCTTGTCGGCAATCACGCGCCGGGCGGCGGCGGTGCCCGTGGCGGGGTCGGCCTGATCGTCGTAGGCGACCAGCGACACGTTCAGGCCATAGCGGGCAAGCTCGGGCTTCATGTCGTCGAGAGCCAGTTGCACGGCATTCTTGACGTTGACTCCCTGGTTGCTGGCGGGGCCGGACAGCGGACCGATTGAAGCGATCTTGACGGTGGTGAGGGCGTGGGCCTGGCCAAGCAGCAGAACGCTGGAAAGGAGCAGCAGTGGTCGAATGTTTTTCATAGTTTCCTCCGGAATCTGGGAACTGTTCAGTTTGGATATGTGGTTGCTGAGTGTAGCTAGGCACTGGCCCGGTTAACCTGGCGGCCCGGCCTGCGGCACTCCTGGGTCGGCCATCTGGGACGGGTCCAGTCGGGTGGCTGAAGGGGTTGGATGGAGATAGATCATTGTTGCCGGTGTGGTCATGGGATTTGCCTCAATTGAAAGCTCTGCACCTTACCCGTCGCCGTTTTGAGCAGATCGCCGGGCGGATGGTCGGGGGCCAGCACCACGAAGGCGCTCACCAGTTGCCTGCGCCGTTCGTCCGGCAGGCCCACCACGGCGTACTCGGCCACGGCGGGATGGCGCAGTAGCGCTCCCTCGACTTCCGGCACGGCAATGTTGTCTCCACTTGACAAGATCATATCGTCGCCGCGGGCCTAATACTCGAAATAGCCGTCTGCGGTCATGCTGTAGGTGTCGTCCAGGTAACGGCAGCCGGGCCGCGCCCTGTGCTCGTCGGCGCTGATAAATACAGCCGCGGCACGGCTCCAGCCCCCGGCACTGGCGGAAGAATTCCAGTCTGGCGAGGCGCTGGCCCGTATAGTTCCTGGCGATGACGTTCCAGCATTCAGATGACGGCTTCGTGCGGGTACGCGGCGCACGGGAACACAACCTGAAAGATATTTCGGTGTCCATTCCCCGCGGCGCTCTGGTGGTCTTTACCGGTGTGTCCGGCTCGGGGAAATCTTCGCTGGCTTTTGGCACCCTCTATGCCGAGGCCCAGCGCCGTTACCTGGAGTCGGTCTCGCCCTACGCCCGGCGGCTCTTTCATCAGGTGGGAGTGCCGGAGGTTGACGCCATAGACGGCCTGCCGCCCGCCGTCGCGCTCCAGCAGCAGCGCGGTACACCCACGGCACGCTCTTCGGTCGGCAGCGTCACGACCCTCTCGAATCTGCTGCGTATGCTCTACTCGCGGGCTGGGGAGTATCCGCCGGGGCAGGACATCGTCTACGCCGACGGCTTTTCACCCAACACGCCCAGCGGGGCCTGCCCGGAATGTCACGGGTTAGGACGGGTCTACACCGTCACCGAGGCGTCTCTGGTGCCCGATCCCTCCCTGAGCATCCGCGAACGGGCCGTGGCCGCGTGGCCGACGGCCTGGGGCGGCCAGAACCAGCGCGACATTCTGGTCACGCGCGGCATAGATGTGGATCTTCCCTGGCGTGAGCTGCCCCAGGAAACCCGCGACTGGATTCTGTTTACAGACGAGCAACCGGTCGTGCCGGTCTACGCCGGATTCACCCCTGAGGAAACCCGGCGGGCCCTGCGGCAGAAGCTGGAGCCGAGCTACATGGGCACCTTTTCCAGCGCCCGCCGCCACGTCCTGCATACTTTTGCCAACAGCGAGAGCGCCGCCATGAAAAAGCGCGTGCAGGAGTATATGATTTCTGCCGAGTGCCCGCTGTGCCGTGGCAAGCGGCTGAGACAGGAGGCGCTGAGCGTCAAATTCGCCGGGCTGGACATCACCGAGTTTTCCCGGCTGCCCCTGCTGGAGGCGCATGCGCTGCTGCTGCCCTACGCTGGCGAACAGGCTACGGGCCACGCCGAACGAGTCAAAACGCGCCCCGAACAGGCGATCGCCCTGCAACGCATGGCAGCGGACCTGACCCGGCGCACCGAGGTGCTGCTTGACCTCGGTCTGGGATACCTGCAACTGGAACGCAGCACGCCTACCCTTTCGCCCGGCGAACTGCAACGCCTGCGCCTGGCCACGCAGCTGTATTCCAACCTGTTCGGCGTGGTGTACGTGCTGGACGAACCTTCCGCCGGGCTGCATCCTGCCGACACCGAGGCGCTGCTGAGTGCGCTGGACCGCCTCAAGCGGGGCGGCAATTCGCTGTTCGTGGTGGAACACGACCTGGACGTGATTCGCTGCGCCGACTGGCTGGTGGACGTGGGACCGGAGGCCGGGGAAAAGGGCGGCCAGATTCTGTACAGTGGGCCGCCCGAAGGTCTGAAAGAAATAGCGGCGTCCCAGACAGGAAACTACCTGTTTGCCGAGCAGCCGGGCCGCAGTCATGGCCCCCGCGAGCCTTCCGGCTGGCTGGAACTGGGCGGTGTCAACCACAACAACCTGCACGACCTGAGCGTGCGCTTTCCACTCGGTGTCCTGACGGCGGTCACGGGGGTTTCCGGCTCCGGCAAATCCACCCTGGTCAGTCAGGCGCTGGTCACCGCTCTGACCACCCACTTTGGACAGGCCACAGAACAGGAAGCCGACGAGGAGCTGCCCGCCGCCCGCAGCGTGGCCCGGCTGAGCGGCGACCTGGGCCTGATCTCGCGCCTGATTCAGGTGGACCAGAAACCTATCGGCCGGACCCCGCGCAGCAACATGGCGACCTATACCGGACTGTTCGACCATGTCCGTAAGCTGTTTGCCGGGACACCCGCAGCGAAAAAGCGCAAATATACGGCGGGCCGCTTTTCCTTCAACGTCAAGGGCGGGCGCTGCGAACACTGTCAGGGCGAGGGCTGGATGATGGTGGAATTGCTGTTTTTGCCGAGCGTGTATGCGCCCTGTTCGGTCTGCCACGGCACGCGCTATAACGCGCAGACGCTGGAAATCGAGTACCGGGGACAGAATATCGCCGGTGTGCTGGGCCTGACGGTAGACGCCGCCCACGAATTTTTTGCCGACGAGCCGCCCATCTTCCGCGCCCTGGATACCCTGCGCGAGGTGGGCCTGGGTTACCTGCGGCTGGGGCAGCCCGCCACCGAGCTTTCCGGTGGTGAAGCCCAGCGCATCAAACTGGCCACTGAACTGCAGCGCAGCACAAGAGGCGCTGCGGTCTATATTCTGGACGAGCCGACCAACGGCCTGCACCCGGCAGACATCACCCGCCTTCAGCGCCAGCTGGACAGACTGGTCGAAGCGGGCAACACGGTCATCGCCGTGGAGCACAAGATGCAGCTGGTGGCCCAGAGCGACTGGGTGCTGGATATCGGCCCCGGCGCAGGTGAAGCGGGCGGGAAAGTGGTGGCGCAGGGAACGCCCGCACAGGTGGCGACCGTCAGCGAAAGCCGGACGGCGCCCTATCTGCGGGCTGCGCTGAAGGCTGACCGTTGACGGTGGGGGAAGCTTCAGGGAGGGGCGAATTCTACTTTCCGAGGCGCACGGCACCGGCATCGCCCAGACTCCGCTTGAAGCGGCGGCACAACTGACCAGTGAACTGACGACTTATATAAATTCGAAGTAAAGATTTCCCTTCAAGCTTTGGGGAGCCAATGGAAGCAGGTCGTCCAGGAGATGAGGGCAGGTTGGTTCATCAGCCAGGTACAGCGAGCGTCAACCGCTTCCTGAAGTTCGGCCAGTGTGTTCCAGGCCCGATTCGCCAGACCTTCTTTCAAAGGTCTCCATAGATGTTCGGCGGGCATCAGTTCTGGTGTATAGGGCAGAGAGAACATCAGTTCGATCCCTTCAGGACAGACCACTTTCTTGCTGCGATGCCATCCAGCATTATCGACATAGAGCACGATGTGGACTTCGTTGTTCGGGTCGACTCGGGCTTTGAACAGCTTCAGGGCTGCATTAGACCTCCTGCGAAAGTCAGCTGGTAAATTTTAGAGGTGTCAAACGGTCAATTTGAGCAGGTTCTGAAATTGA
>JAGLBK010000086.1 GCA_018260275.1 Deinococcus sp. | reverse complement strand
TGAGGAGTCGTGGCTTCCAAACCTCAGACATGTCCAGAGTTTACAATTCGACAACAACTTTCCGCGTTATCAATAGTAAGAGGCCGGCAGTAAGGGCGGCGCGGTGACTTTTAAGACTCCTGCAACTTCTGGTGGACGCGCCCGGCCCCGTAACCGCTAAGCTGAAGTAATGGAGCAGTTGACTCAGGCTATTCTCGGTGCCTCGTATCTGGGCATTTTCCTCGTCGTTTTTGCAGAAACAGGGCTGCTGGTCGGGGCCGCGCTGCCCGGCGACAGCCTGCTGATCGTGGCGGGCATGGCCGCCGCCAGTCAGACCAACAAGTATCATCTCAGCCTGCCGGGCGTGATCGGCGCGGTGATCGCCGGGGCCATTCTGGGCAGCATCGTGGGCTACTTTCTGGGCAAGCGCTTTGGCCCGGCCATCTTCAGCCGCCAGAATTCCAGGCTGTTCAAGCCCGAGTACCGCGTTCAGGCCGAAGAATTCTTTGCCAAGGAAGGCCCCAAGTCGGTCATGCTGGCCCGCTTCATTCCGTTCGTGCGGGCTGTGGTTCCGACACTGGCAGGGGTCAGCAATATGAATTTTCCGCTGTACACGCTCTACAGCGTCATCGGTGCGGTCATCTGGGGGGCTGGGCTGCCCGCGCTGGCCTATTACGTGGGACAGAAGATTCCCAACCTGGACCATTACATTCTGCTGATCGTGGTCGTCGTGATTCTGCTGAGCGCCATTCCGGTGGTCATGCGCGTGCTGTCGGCTCGTCGCACCAGCTGAAGTTTTCCCCAGAATAAAAAAGAGGTGCTGAGGCTCAGGCGCTCAGCACTTTCTGTTGTACGTGACTTTGGGCATGCTTTCTTCTGCCCTTCGTTCGGAAAACCAGCTTGTCCGCTTTTGGCAATGCCTTACCGGGTAAAGCCCACCTCAGCACCGGACCTGCGACTTTACTCCTTCCGCAGCAGGATGCTCTTGAGGTACAGGCTTTCCGGCACGCTCAGTAGGTGCGGGTGATCGGCGGGCTGGTAGGTCACGGCAATGACTTCTGCCCCCGCTTCCGCCGCGCCCGCCGCGACCCGCGCCGCGTCGAGCAGGTCATCCACGCGGATGTAGTGGGCACAGGTCGAGATGAGCAGGTGGCCGCCGGGCGTCAGCATCCGCAGGGCCGACTCGGCCCCGTCGGTGAAAATGCGCTTGGCGCGTGGAATATCGTCTTTACGCTTGGCGAGGGTCGGCGGGTCGAGCACGATGGCCCCGAACTGCCGCCGGTCTTTTTCCAGGGCTGAGAGTTGCTCCAGCGCGTCGCCCCAGCGTAGGCTGACGCGCACGCCGTTGGCCGCCGCCTCCTGCTCCAGCACGCTCAGCGCGACCTTATCCTTATCAATGGCGGTGCTCTGGGCCCCGGCCTTGGCCGCGTGCAGCGAGAAGCCGCCGGTGTAGCTGTACACGTCCAGAAAAGCCTCGCCGGGTTGGACCAGCGAGCGCATCAGGCGCCGATTGTCGCGCTGGTCCAGAAAAAACCCGGTCTTCTGGGCGTCCATCGGGGCGAAGTGCAGGTTCAGGTCGTCCTCAAAGAACTCCACGCGCTCCGGAACATTGCCCCACAGCACGCCCGACACCAGTTCTAGGCCTTCCTTGCGCCGCTCGCCCGTGTCGCTGCGCTCGAAGGCGGAGGTGGCCCCGGTTTCTTCCCGCAGAGCCTTCAGAATCAGGTCACGGTGCCGCTCGACGCCCGCGTTGCGAAACTGCACACTGAGCACGTCGCCGAACTGGTCGGCCACGACGCCTGGCAGCCCGTCGGCCTCGGCGTGCAGCACCCGCATGGCGTTGGTGCCGGTGATGCGGCCCCGGCGCCGTTCGAGCGCTGCCCGGACACGCTGGCGATAAAATTTCTGGTCGATTTCGCCGCCGTCCCAGTTCAGCATCCGCAGCGGGGTCGCGCCCTGTTCGTTGAAGTACCCGCGCCCGACCAGCCGCCCGCCCTCGTCGCGCACGTCCACGACCTCGCCGGGGGCCAGGCCGGGGGCCGCGTCCTCGATGTCGCCGCTGTGGCCGAACGGATAACGCCCGGCGATCCGGCGCACGGCGCTGGTCTTGAGGATCACCGAGGGCAATTTGGAGGTGTACTTTCTGGGGGCGGTCTTGGAGGGGGTTTTAGCGGGCTTGCTCACGCGGGCAGCCTAGAGCATTTGGCCCTGGAACACGCCAAGTTGCCCCGGTGTGAGGTTTTGGGGGGGCGGGTGGTTGTGCTGCTGGGGCCTCAGGCAGCTTCCCTGGCAAGTTGGGTGGTGCTAAAATCTTACTCATAAAACAGAATTTGTTTACTGGGACGCACTCTGCGTTACCCCCCTCCCAGCCTCCCCCGCAAGGGTGGAGGAGCTAAACCCCTCACCGTCACGTCACCGCAAAAAGCAACGGGGGCCGTCGTGGCCGAAGGGCGCGGGCCTAGGAACCGTCCCCGGACATTTCGTATCCAAGGCCCCGCTGGGCGCAACCTCCACGTTTGGCAGTCACCTGCAAAAGCATCCACATCCTCAGCGGAGCGCCGCTCCCCCTGCCCAGCCGGGTAGGGGGGCTGGGGGGGGTGGGGAATCAATGGAACCTCAAAATCCCCAGTAACCCCTAACTAAAACGCCCCTTATTTCCCACCGATCAACGTCAACCCGATTAGCACCGGATTCGCATTCTTCCCTTCACTCACCAGCGTCACGCTCTTAATCGCCACCCCCGGCTTCGGATTCACCCATTCCAGCACCGGCACATTCACGTCCAGCCCGTCACGCGTCTGCCCTGTCCAGCCCGGCGCGGCGACCATGCTTGAAGTGACTGTGTCGGTCCAGGCGCGGATATGACGCCCATATTCAAGAGGCTGCGTAACGTGCGTGCCGTCGGTGTAGGCCATGTCGTAATGACCGATGTTTTCGCGGTTGGTTGCGCTGGGCCAGCCGGTCGTATGCAAAAAGGCGATGGCGTCGGCCTTTCGCCCGATCTCGATGGTCGCCTGCGTCGGCAGGGCTTTGGCCGCGTCCCGGCTGCCGCGCAGCATGACCGCGCCAGACACGTTAAAGGTGTAGGCCCCAAAACGCTGCACCCCCGTTTTGAGGTTCCGCAGGTCGATGTCCGGCCCCTTAAGAATCCAGCCCTGGTTGCGGTCGTCGGTGAGGCTGCGGGTAACCAGCGGAGTCAGATCGGCGCTTACGCCGGAGGCTGACGCATACGGCAACGGCTGGTACAGGTCGCGGTAGAGCAAGTCGGCATTCCTTAGCGGCGCGGCAGCCGGATTCCAGAAAGCATTGGCCGCCCGCACATACGCCACGCCCTGCTCAGCGGCCCCGTCCCAGATGCTCGGATTGCCGAAATAGCCCGTCCAGCGCGTCTGGATCATGCCGTTGATTCCGGCTCTGGCCGCGGCCTGCGCCTGCCCCTCGGCGCTGCCTACGTCGGCCCAGCTCGCGCCCAGGGTGGGGAATCCGGCGGCCTTGATCTGGCCCAGCATCGGGAAATCGGTGCCCGGGTCGTAGTTCCAGTAGGCCACCGTAATGTCCTTGGGCAGCGCGGTGGGCACGGTGCCGGCCACCGCGTCGGCAAAAGCCGCGTCGTGCCAGATCATGGTGCTTACGTTCAGGGTCTTCAGGTAATCGTGAATCTTGACGATGTCGTCGGTAATAAGCTTTGCGTAGCCCAGCGCCTTGCCGTTCGCCTGTGCCGGAAAGCGGTCACGGTTACGCACCTCGTCGTGGCCGATGTGAATGGTTGTGGCCCCGAACGTCTCAGCGGCTTCCTTGAGCACCGGAAAGACAACCCGGCTGTACGTTTCAGGGTTCAGCGTGTCGTAGGCGTAAGGATTCTGGCTGTCAGGGTCCTGGCGCAGGTCAAGGTTCTTCCCGCCGTAAAACATCCAGGTCGCGTGACCGGGCGTTTCGATGAGCGGGATGGGTTCTAGGCCGTAGCTGCGAACCAAATTCGCCACGCGCCGCGCCTCGGCCTTGGTCGCGCCGCCGGGGTGCGCCCAGCCGCCCGCTTTGGCCGCGTCCCACTGCACGTAGTCGCTCATGATCAGCACGGCGTTGTACTTCAGTTCCGCCAGCAGGGGAATCAGTCTGTCGTTGACTCCCTGACTATACTGGTCGAGGTAAATCATGGCTATGCGCTGCTTGAGCGCCGGAGCGTCGCTGATGCGGGCGAAGCGCAGCCCGGCGGGCGTCAGCAGTTGCCGCAGCGTCTGCGCTCCCTCGTAAGCGCCGCGTGCGTCGGCCCCGGCAACATACGCCCCAGAAGTGTCCACCAGCAGTGCATAGCCTTCCGGCCCGCTGGCGCTCAGGCCCGCTGCCTTGATCCTGGCCGCCAGCGCCGGGTCAGCGACGGTGCCGATCACGATTTTTCCCGAGGGAGCGGCGGGCAAATCGAGGCCCAGCCGCGTTTTCCACTCGGCTTTCAGGTCGCGCACTGCCCAGCCCAGTTCAGCCGCGTCGCCTATGGTCTGCACGCTCAGGCCCACGACGGGCAGCGTACCCGCCGGGAACTGGGCCGCTTTCGGCTGCGGCACCGGCGCGGGCCAGGGCAACTGGGCGCGGGCCTGGGCCACGGGAACAAATTGAACCGGCGCGGCGCGGGCCGGACCGAGCAGCAGGGCGGCAACAAGGGGATACAGCAGGCGTTTCATTACCACCCATCCTGGCTTACCCGGCTGACCGGGAGATGAGCGCTGTGGCCCAGGCCCGCGCCCAGGCACAAAAAAAGACCGGAAGCCAGCGCCCCCGGCCCTGCACGAATTCAGCTTTACAGGCTGGCGTTCCAGGCTTTCACGGTGTCGTCCAGCGCAGCCTTGACGGTCTTCTGGCCCGCCATCGCCGACTCGATGTTGTCCTTGAAGACCTTGTTCAGTTTGCCCGCGTCCGGGTACACCAGCACCAGGTCCTTGGCCTTCTTCAGCTCACCCGAGGCGACCGCGCGGCCCTGCGCCACCGCGTCGGCCCCGCCCTGACGGAAAAACGGGTCGCTGCTGGCTTTGACGGTGGTGGGAAAGGTGGTCTTGGTGACCTTACTGAAGGCCAGCTGGTTGGCATCGTTGGTCAGGAACAGGGCCAGCTTGTTGGCCGCTGCCTTGTCGCGCACGCCTTTGGGCACGGCAAAGCCCATCAGTCCGGTGTGAATAACGTTACCTGCCACATTGATCGGGTACGGCGTGACCTTGGTCAGCTTGTAGACCGCCGGGTTGTCGTTTTGCACGCGCAGCAAAAATTGCGGCCCGGTCATCAGCATGCCCAGCTTACCCGACGAGTACAGTTCGGTCGCGCCCGTATAGCCCCGGCGCATGGTGTCTTCGGGGATATACCCTTTTTTGTACAGGTCCACGTACTGCTGCACCAGCTTGATGTGCTCGGGGCTGTTGAACACCGCCTGCCCCCCCTTGATGACCGGCAGACCGGCTTCCTGAAACAGGTGCAGAAAGCTGGTGCCGTCGATGTTGGGCACAAAACCGTACAGGCCGGTCTTGTCCTTGATCTGCTTGGCGGCGGCCAGCAGGGTCTGGATGGTGCGCGGCGGCTTGGCCGGGTCCAGGCCCGCCTTCCTGAAGATGTCGGTGTTGTAGGCCACGACTTTGGGCGACCAGTACCAGGGCAGCGCCAGCACTTTGCCGCCGTTGGTGAAGGTCGCCAGCGTGTTCGGGAAATACAGTTTCTTCTGGGCGTCGGTCAGGGGCAGCGGTTCCAGGGCGCCCTGCTCGTTGAGCTTGACGACCATGTCGCTGCTGAGGTTTACGGCAGCGGGCGGGCGGCCCGAGGCGACCGAGGCCAGCAGCTTCTGCTCGATGGCGTTGGCGGGCACATCCACCCATTTGAGGTCCACGTTCGGGTTTTCCTTCTCGAACTGGGTTACCAGACGGTTCATCTCGTCGTTGAACAGGGGCGCGAGGCTGATGGTCCAGAATTCGAGCTGGGTCTTCTGGGCGCTGGCGGTCGAAAGGGCCAGCAGGGCGGCGGTCAAGAGGACTTTTTTCATGGCGACTCCTGCAAATCAGATTAGGGGAAAAGGCTCGGGGAGCCTCTGGAAACAGACAGAATCACGGTGCAGGGGCAAATCTAGCGTGCCTCCGCTTATTTTTTCTGAGAGCGGCACTTCCGGCCTATGCACCAGCCTGCCTTCAGTCCAGGCCTTCAGTTCAGCACCCGGTCACGCTGCGGCGGCTGCCAGTCGGCCCGGAACAGCAGCGGTTGGTTATCTTGATCGGCCCACATATACCAGACCCGCAGGCCACGGTCGTATTCGTCCAGCGGCAAAAAGGTGCTTTCGCCCATCCGCAGCGTATTGACGCGCTGCCCCGCGCTGTTTTTGAAGGGCAGCCACGCATTGACCGGAGTCATCCGCACCGGGGACCAGCCCGCCAGTTGCAGGGTGTGCTGAGACACGTTCTGAAGCTCTGCCCGAAGATTTGTACCGTTGCCGGTCAGGGTCAGGCTCAGATCGGACTGGTCGGGCACGCTGACGCGGGCAAGTCTGGCCCAGTGCTGCGCCTGCTGGGGCTGCGCCGCCTCAGGCCGCCAGCCCAGACTAGACAGTAGGCCCGCCAGCCCGGCCACAAAGGCCGCCAGGGCTGCCGCCAGCGCGACCGGTTCCGGCTTGGCGCCCCACTGCCAGAGGGTCACCCCCAGCAGCACCAGCCCCAGCACGGTCCCGAACGCTGCCCAGAGAGCCGGGGGCCGCAGCGCTGCAGGCTTGTACGCGCCGGGCCAGAACTCGGCCAGCAGCAGGCCCGCCGCGCCCAGCGCAAAAAAGGTCGGCTGCGCCAGGATTCCGGCAAACAGCATCGTGACCCAGCCCGGCGCGGCCCACCACGCGACGGCGGGAACGCGCCGCTGCCCCGCTTCCCGCAAGACCCGCAACAGCCAGTAGGCTGCGGGCAGCAGCGTGGTCAAAACGAACAGTCCGGTGGCCTGCGTATGGGCAAAGGGAAGCAGCAGGTCCAAAATTAACGCCTTCCGAACGGACTATCAGGCAAAGAAGCCGCCGCATCAGTTGCAGACGCCGCGTGCCGCCCGATACCAGCCGCCGCTCCCTGATTCACATGATTGGGCGTAAGACGCGCCGCTGCCGCACTGGCCTCGTCTCCGTGCGGCGTCGCTGCGCCGTTCTCAGCCTCTGCCCCGACCAGACCAGGAGACGGCGTAAGCGGCGCGACCCCAATCTGGCCGGTCTTCGGCTGGCCGTGCCTTGCTACCTCGAAGACCAGGTGGCCCACCTCGTCCTTCAAAATGCCTTCCCACGCGGTCTGCACGGCGTTCAGGCTGCCTGGCATGGCAAAGATCAGTGCCCCGCGAGTCAGCCCCCCGGTGGCCCGCGACAGCATGGCCGCGCCGCGCACCTGGGCATACGACAGCATCCGGAACACCTCGCCGAACCCTGGCAGGGGCTTGACGAACAGCGACTCGACCACCGGAATGGTCACGTCGCGCCCGGTCAGGCCGGTGCCCCCGCTGGTCAGAATGATGTCGGCCTCGCGCAGCAGCCGCGTCAGCAGGGCGCGAATCTCGATGGCGTCGTCCCGGACGATAGTGTGTTCGACCAGCTCATGGCCGCTGGCCAGCACTTCCGACTTCAGGTAGTTGCCGCTGCTGTCGTTTTCGGAGGTGCGCGTGTCGCTGATCGTCACGACAGCCAGCCGCACCCGCCCCGGAGCCGCCGCCTGGTGCTGAGGAGTCGCTGTAGAAGGAGTGATAGGCACCTGAACGCGCGGAAGGTCGGTCATGCCCTCACGATACCTTGCTGCGCGGCTTCCAGTACGTTCCAGCGGGATAGCCCCCTCCAGGGGTTGACAGAATGCCTGTCCCGAGCTACTATTTTTGAGCGCGAAAGAAGGCAATGCCGACCGGGCGCAAAAGCAGTAAACGGTAACGCAGGGTAGAGCAGTCTGGTAGCTCGTCGGGCTCATAACCCGGAGGTCGCAGGTTCAAATCCTGTCCCTGCAACCAAAGAGAAAGTCCCCATCCAAGTGGTGGGGATTTTTGCTATGCCTCTGGCGTCTCTGCCAGAGCCGCTTGCGCTGGGCCAGCCTTCTCCAGATCGGCACGTAACACCAAAATCTGCTTTACACAGTCGGCGGGCAGCAGCCAGTCCGGGCCGACTTTTTGAAGTGCTCCGGCCTGCGCCAGGCGGTTGAGTTCGGCTTCGGCGCGTTGCTGCGCCCGTCAGGGTGTCGGCCCCCGCAATCCCCGCGTACCGCAGCAGGGCACGGTGCAGGTCGCCGGGACCATCCAACCCGACTTCATTTTCAAGCCAGCGCCATGAGACGGCAGATTCAGAGGATATGGCTCTATTCTGAACTGGATGTTCCACCAATTTTCTTTACCGCTGGCAACGGGGCACCCAGCGCGTGAGAGAATAGCCGCGATGACTGCACCTGACCAAGCACAAACGTACTCCGGCTTCGTTGCCATCGTAGGCAAGCCAAACGTCGGCAAAAGCACGCTGCTCAACAGTTTTCTGGGCACCAAGGTCGCGCCGACCAGCCACCGGCCCCAGACCACCCGCCGGGGCGTTCGCGGTATTTCGACCAGCGGTGACCGCCAGATCGTGTTTATCGACACGCCGGGTATCCACAAGCCCAAGGACGCGCTGGGCAAGTATATGAACAATGAAGTCCACAACGCTCTGGCCGATGTGGACGCCGTGGTCTGGGTCGTGGACCTGCGCCACCCGCCCACCGACGAGGACAAACTGGTGGCCCACCAGATTCGTGACCTGCCCAAGCCGCTGTTTCTGGTCGGCAACAAGACTGACGCCGCCAAGTACCCCGACGAGGCCATGCGGCTTTACGCGGCGCTGCTCGAAGGCCGTGCCCAGGAATTCAGTCAGACGATGCTCTCGGCGCAAAATAACGTGAACGCTGTGGCGACCCTGCGCGAGCAGCTGCTGGAAGTGCTGCCCGAGAACCCCTTCTTTTTCCCGCTGGGCAGCGCCAGCGACCAGAGCCGCGAGATGTGGGCTGCCGAGATTATCCGCGAGGAGGCCATGAAGAAGCTGCGCGACGAGCTGCCTTACGCGGTGGCGACCCGCGTGAACAGCTGGACCGAGCGCGAGGACGGCCTGCAACGTATCGAAGGTGAAATTGTGGTCGAGAAGAATGCCCACAAGGGCATGGTCATCGGCGCGGGCGGTAAGCAGTTGCGCGAGATCGGGCAGGCGGCCCGCAAGCAGCTCGAAGTGTTCCTGAACCACAAGGTCTACCTGGGTCTGGAAGTCATTGTCATTCCCGGCTGGCGCGAGGACGAAGAAGCCCTGCGCGAACTGGGCTACGAGTAAACAACAGCGAACCGGGCTGCACAAGCTGCGCCAGTGCCCCAAATAGCGCGTGCTAGCCTCGGAATCATGACCGCTGCTCCTTCGCCCGCCACCCCCGCACCCCTCTTCGACACCGCTGTGGTGGCCGGAGTGGGGCTGATCGGGGGCAGCCTGGCGCTGGGGCTGCGGCAGCGCTTTTTGGCCCGGCGCGTGATCGGCTACGACGCGAGCATCGAGGTCTTGCGGGAGGCCGAGGCGCTGGGAGTAGTGGACGAAATCCGCACTTCCCCCGGCGACTGGCTGCGGGGGGCCGATCTGGTGGTGCTGGCCGCCCCGATGCGGGCGCAGGCCCCGCTGGCGCGTGAGCTGGCCCCCTTTCTGAATCCGGCAGCGCTGGTGACCGACGTGGGCAGCGTCAAATCCGGCATCGCGCAGGTGGCCGAGGAACTGGGCATCAGGAATTTCGTGGCGGGCCATCCGATGGCTGGCAGCGAACGCGGCGGCGTGACCCACGCGCGGGCGTCGCTGCTTGAAAATGCCGTGTGGGTCCTGACGCCGACCGACCAGACCTCGCTGACGTCCCTGAGCCGACTACGCCGACTGGTCGAGGAACTCGGAGCCGCGCCTATCGTGATGCCGCCCGACGCTCACGACGCGCTGGTGGCGACGATCAGTCATCTGCCTTATCTCGCCAGCCTCGCGCTGACTCACATGGTGGCCCGCGACGAGCGCCTGAGCCTGCTGGCCGCCGGGGGGTTCCGCGACCTGACCCGTGTGGCGAGCGGCGACCCGCGCATGAGCCGCGATATGGTGGTCGAAAACAAGGTGGCGCTGCGTGACGCCCTGGCCCGTTTCCGGCGGCATCTAGAGCGTCTGGAAGCCGATCTAGATGACCCAGAGGAATTGCTGGCCGCCGCCCAGGAGGGCAAACGCACCCGCGATAGCCTGCCGGTGGTCAAGCGCAGCCTGCTGCCGCCCAAGCACGATCTGGTCGTCGCCATGCCCGACCGGCCCAACCAGATCGGCGCCGTGACCCAGAGTCTGGGCGCGGCGGGCGTGAACATCAAGGACATCGAGGTGCTGGCGATCCGCGAGGACGGCGGGGCGCTGCGGCTGGGGCTGGAATCACCCGAGGAAGTGCAGCAGGCCGCCGAAATTCTGCGCCGCGACGGATTCGAGGTGCGGGGCCGGGGCTAAAGGCAAACCGGGCGAGGCGGGAATGGGAAAAAGGGACACTATGAGAAATCTGAAATGTCTGCAACGGCGAGAATCTCCTTAATGTCCTGCCCCCAGTGTCACGCGGCATACTGAGCACATGAGAGTCCTCGTGCCCGATCTGCCCGAATTTCGCGCCCTCAGTCAGCCCGGAGAGGGGCAGGTGCCCGGCGCAGAGCTGGATTTTTACTCGCGTGGACAGGTTCCGGCGGGTGAGGCG
>JAGLBK010000085.1 GCA_018260275.1 Deinococcus sp. | reverse complement strand
AGGGTCAGCACGCCGGAAGCCGCTGCGGGCGAACTGACCCACAGCGTCCGGCCTTCCACCACTGCACTGACCCCCTGACCGGGCAGCGCCCTGGCCTCGGCGGCGCTGGGCACCGTCAACTGTGCGGCCTGCGCTTCCTGGGCAATGGCGCGGGCCAGCGGGTGACTGCTGCCACTTTCGACCGCCGCCGCCAGCCGCAGCACCTCGCCGCGTTCCAGACCTGTACTAGACATAATGTCAGTCACGCGGGGGCGGCCCGCCGTCAGGGTGCCGGTCTTGTCGAAGGCCACCGTCTTGATGCTGCCCACCCGTTCGAGCACCGCGCCGCCCTTGATGAGCAGCCCACGCCGCGCCCCGGCACTGATGGCGCTAGTGATGGCCGCCGGAACGCTGAGCACCAGTGCACAGGGGCAACCGATCAGCAGCAGGGCGAGGCCCTTGTACAGCCACACATGCCAGGGCTGACCGAACAGCAGCGGCGGAACCAGGGCCACCAGCGCGGCGACCAGCACCACGCCCGGCGTGTACCAGCGGCTGAAGCGGTCGATCAACCGGGCGGTCGGGGCCTGATGCTCCTCGGCTTCCTCGACCAGATGAATGATCCGGGCGATGGTGTTGTCGGCGGCTTCCTTCTCGACCTCGACCGTCAGGGTGCCGTCGGTGTTGATGCTGCCCGCGTAGACCCGGTCGCCCGCTGCCTTGTTCACGGGCATGCTCTCGCCGGTCACGGGGCTGTCGTCCAGGCTGGAGGTTCCCGCCACGATCACGCCGTCGGCTGGCACGCGCCCGCCGGGGTTAACCTGCACCCGCTGCCCCACCCGCAGGGCGTCGGCGGGCACCTCGCGCACGCCCGCAGGCTCCAGCAGCAGCGCCGTTTTGGGGGCCAGCGCCGCGAGTGCCTGAATGCCCGCCCGCGCCCGCCCCGCCGCGACGCCCTCCAACAGTTCTCCGAGCGCAAACAGGAACACGACCACCGCGCCCTCGGCGGCCTGCCCGATCAGCAGCGCCCCGACCGCCGCCAGCGTGACCAGCAGCTCGATACTGAACAGGTCGCCCAGCCGCGCACTAACAAAGGCTTTGCGGGCCAGCGGCCACACCCCCAGCAGGGTAGCCGCCGTGAACCCGGCGTAGCTCAGCGCGGGCAGGCTCAGGCCCAAGGCCCAGGCCAGCGCCAGCAGCGCCCCCGACGCCAGCACCAGTCGGCCCTGCGTGCCACGGAACCAGGGCGTGCCTGCCGCGAGTTCCTCGTGACTGTGTCCGGCGTGGCTGTGCCCGGCGTGCCCGTCCCCGGAATGACTGTCATCGGCATAACTGTGGCCCGGCTGCTCATGGCTGGAATGGTCGTGGCTAGAGTGGTCGTGGCCGGAATGATCCTGCTCGGCGTGCCCGGCTTCGGCGTGGTCATTTTGAAGGGGCCGGGCCTGCGCCGCCGCACTCCGCAAACTGGGCACGTAGCCCAGCGAACGCAGGTGGCCTTCCAGGGTCTGGCGCGGCGTCTGCGCCTCGTCGAGGTGCAGTTGCAGGGTCTGGCGGTTGAAACTGGTCCTGACCTCGCCCGTTCCCGGCAATCGCCCGACCAGCCGCTCGACCTTCTGTACGCAGCTGGCACAGTCCATGCCCTCCACGAAATAGGTCAGGGTTTCGCCCCGGTCAGCGGCAGTCGGCTCAGACATTCAGGCAGTATATCTGAATATCTGCTCAGATATGGGCCTGTAAGACCAAAAAAAAGCCCCCACGAGGGAGGCTTTAGCGAACAACCGGAATTTACAGGTTGCCCTTGAGGGTGCTGGCGACCTTGAAGGCCACTTTCTTGCCCGCGGGAATCTGAATCTTTTCGCTGGTGCCGGGGCGCACGCCGGTCCGGGCGGCGGTGGCCTTGACGCTCAGGGTGCCCAGACCGGGCAGGCCGACGCTCTTGCCGCTCTTGATGGCGTCAACGATGCAGTCGAGCATGCTGCTCACGGCTTCTTCGCTCTGCTTCTTGGTCAGGCCGGTCTTGTCGGCGACCATTTCGACGAGCTGGGTCTTGGCAACCTTGTTGCTTTCAGCGGGAGCGGCCTTTTTGGGGGCGGCTTTTGCGCTGGCAGCGGGCTTCTTGGCGGCGGGCTTAGCAGACTTTTTGGTCATGGTGAGCAGCATGACATATCAAAACGCCGTTGTGAAGGGGGGGCAGGATCGGAAATGCCGACCAGCACGATCTTATCAAAAGTAACGATTACAAAAAACGTGTCTGGAACGGTATTTACAAAAACAAATACACCCCGCGCCGAGGGTCTGCCTACCCCCATCAGAACAGCGTGGCTCCACGTACCTGCGCCATTTCAGCGGCCCTTTAGGCGCGGGGTCTACGGTGAGGCCATGAACCACTCGCCAGACTCCGCCCCGGTCTTTTACGATCCGGGGGGCAAACGCCGCCGGAATTTCAACCTCATCGCCTCAGTGCTGGGCGGGCTGCTGCTGGTGGCCGGGGCGGGCATGACGGTGGCGCTGTGGAACCCCGACGCCCTGCCGCATATGCAGCTGGGCAACCACGTGTCCGACCTCCGCCCGGTGCGCGGAGAAAGCAACGCGGCGGCCCACACCACCGGGGGGGATTACCGCTGGACTCCGGCGGCAGTCAAAAGGAACGCTCCCCTGAACGCCACCGGGTTTTTTGTCGCCTGGGACGACAACAGCCTGTCATCGCTGAAACGCAACCTGGGGCAGCTCGATGTGCTGGTGCCCGAATGGTGGCACCTGGGCGCGGGGGCCGCACTGGTGCCGGAATCCCCGGCCAAAAACGCGGCCATGTTGGACTATGTGCGCTCTCAGCGCCCCACGCTGCCGGTCATGCCGCTGATCAACAATTACGATTCCGGGATGCAGGACTGGGCCTCCGGGCGGCTGGGCCAGATGCTGCACGACCGTGCCCAGCGCGAAAAACTGACCGAGTCGCTGCTCAGCGGGGTCAGGCAGAACAACTTCGCCGGGCTGAACGTGGACTTCGAGAACCTGCCCGACAGCGCCCAGAACGACTACGTGACCTTCATCGCCGGGCTGGCGACCGGGCTGCACCACCTGGGCAAGCGCCTGACCCTCGACGCGCCGCTCGACGACCCGGCCTTTCATTACAAGGCGCTGGGCAAACTGGCCGACAGCGTCATCCTGATGGGCTACGACGAGCACGAGGAGCACTCGGAGGCCGGGCCTATCGCCTCGCAGGGCTGGGTCGAGCAGAGCGTCCGGCAGCGCCTGAGGGACATTCCGGCCTCCCACATGAACGTGGCACTGGGCAGCTACGGCTACGACTGGACCAGGGGCGGCAGCGCCAGCGAACTGACCTATCAGGACGCCATGAGCCTGGCCCGTGACGCCGGAGTCAAGCCCCACCTGGACGGCAAATCACTGAACCCGACCTTTCAGTACACCGACGACGCGGGCAAGGCGCACACGGTCTGGTATCTGGACGGAGTCAGCGTGTTCGATCAGGCGCAGGCGGTGCGGGCACTGGGCGTGCGGAACGTGGCGTTGTGGCGCCTGGGTTCCGAGGACCCCGCCGTGTGGCCCGCGCTGCACCAGCAGGGCCACGCCGCCGTGCCCGCCCTGTCGCAGATGCAGGCCGGGTACGACATCGACTACGTGGGCCAGGGCGAACTGCTCAAGGTCAGCGGCACGCCCACCGACGGCCAGCGACAGGTCGCGTTCGACCCGGCCAGCGGCCTGATCACCAGCGAAAGCGTCGAGCGTTTTGCCGTGCCCTACACCATTCAGCGTTGGGGAGCGAAGAACCCGAAACAGATCGCCCTGACCTTCGACGACGGCCCCGACCCGCAGTACACCCCCAGAATTCTGGACATCCTGAAACAGCTGCACGTGCCCGCGACCTTCTTCGTGGTGGGGCTGCACGGTCAGGCCGACCCCGCACTGCTGCGGCGCATCGTGAACGAGGGCCACGAGATCGGTTCGCACACCTACACCCACCCCGACCTGGGCCTCATCTCGCGCCGTCAGTTCGACCTCGAACTCAACGCCACGCAGCGCCTGCTGGAAGGCGAAACCGGGCGGCGCACGCTGCTGTTCCGCCCCCCCTTCGCCGAGGACGTGGAACCCGAAACCCCCGATCAGGCGGGCATCGTGGCCCACGCCAGCGACCTGGGATACTACACCAGCGGCATGCAGATCGACCCCAACGACTGGCAGCGCCCCGGCACCGCGCAGATCATCCAGCGCGTGCTGGATCAGGTCGCGCAGGGAAACGGTCAGGTGGTGCTGCTGCACGACGCGGGCGGCGACCGCACGCAGACCATCAACGCCCTGCCGGTCATAATTCAGAAGCTGCGGACCGAGGGGTACTCGTTTACCACCGCCTCGCAGCTCGCGGGAATTCCGGTCAGTCAGGCCAACCCGGTGGTGTCGCCCGGCCAACGCTGGCTGGCCCGCATGATCGGCATGAACTTCACGGCGCTGGGGGCCTTCAGCGCGGTGCTGAGCTGGCTGTTCAAGGTCGGGGTGACCCTCAGCATCGCCCGGCTGCTGCTGATCGTGGGGCTGGCCCTGCGCGAAACCTTCCGCCGCCGCAATGAACCCGAACCCGTCCTGCAACTGCCGCAGCCCAGCGTGACCGTGATCGTGCCTGCCTACAACGAGAGCAAGGTCATCGGCGCGACCATCGCCTCGCTGCTCGCCTCCGATCTGCCGGGGCTGAAGGTGCACGTGATCGACGACGGCTCGGCGGACGGCACCAGCGACGTGGCCCGCGCGGCTTACGGCGACTGCCCGCAGGTGACCATCGAGCGCATTCCCAACGGCGGTAAGGCGGCGGCCCTGAACCACGCCCTGCGCACGGTGGACAGCGAAGTGGTCATCATCCTCGACGCCGATACCCAGATCAACCCCGAAGCGGCGCGGCGGCTGGCCCGGCACTTCCTCGACCCGCAGGTGGCGGCGGTGGCGGGCAACGCCAAGGTCGGTAACCGCGTGAACCTGCTGACGCGCTGGCAGGCACTGGAGTACATCACGGCGCAGAACGTCGAGCGCCGGGCGCTGGCGCAGCTCAACGCCATCAGCGTGGTGCCCGGAGCTATCGGCGCGTGGCGGCGTGACGTGCTGCTGGCGCTGGGCGGCTTCGACCGCGACACCCTGGCCGAGGACGCCGACCTGACCATGCGGGCGCTGCGGGCCGGGTACAAGGTGACCTACGAACTGGGAGCCGTGGCCCGCACCGAGGCCCCCGACACCACCCGCGCCTTCATCAAGCAGCGCGACCGCTGGATGTTCGGCACCTTGCAGGCCACCTGGAAGCAGCGCGGGGCCTGGCGCAGCGGCGCACGCGGCCTGGGCTGGTTCACGCTGCCCAACGTGGTGCTGTTCCAGGTGTTTTTCCCGCTGGTCGGGGCCATTCTCGACCTTAGCTTCGTGACCTCGCTGGCCTGGGCGCTGCTCCAGTGGCGCTACCACCCCGACGGCGGCTTTTCGCCCACTGGCCCGGTGCTGCTGTTCTCGCTGCTGTTCATTCTGATAGACGTGATCGCCGCCGCCATCGCCTTTTTGCTGGAACCCGGCGAGGACTGGAAACTGCTGCCGCTGCTGCTGCCCCAGCGTGTGGTGTACCGCCAGCTGATGTCCTACGTGGCTATTCGCGCCGTCATCAGCGCCGTCAAGGGCCACCAGCGCGGCTGGGGCAAGCTGGAGCGCCGGGGCAGCGTGCAGCCCAAAAGCCAACCGCCAGTGACCGCAGGCGACTGAGTTTTCAGACAAGCAAGTTCACACTCTGGCAGCCCTCTCCTTCTTTGGAGGGGGTTTTCGGTTTGCTGTTCGGCAGCAGTGACCCGCCGTTTCATAACGCCGTTAAGCTCCCGGCCTAAGCTCCGGGCATGAAGAAAATGATGCTGACCCTGGCCGCCGCACTGCTGCTGCCTGCTGCCGCTTTTGCCCAGACCGCTCCGGCCACCATGCCTGCTGGCACCATGCCCGCTACCACTGCCCCGGCGACGACTGCACCAGCCACGACCACGTCAGCCCCGGCTACCAGCAGCCACCGCCACACCAGGGTCAAGACAGCGACCCCCGCGCCCGTACCCGGCAAGGTCGTCAACGTGAACAGCGCCAGCGCCGCCGAACTGACCACCATCCCCGGCATCAACGCCAAGATCGCCGCCGACGTGATCAAGAACCGCCCCTACAAGAACGTCGCCGAACTGGTCAAGAAGGTCAAGGGCATCGGCCCCAAGAACGTGCTGAAGATGCAGCCTTACATCAGCTTCTAATACCTGTTGCGGTTGAATAGCTAAGCTTTAGCTATTCAACCCGAGCGGAGCGAGAAGCAAAAAATACGTGCTGCGGGAAATGGACTAAAATCCGGTGCTTTCCTGGATTTTAGGGAATTGGACGCAGTACGTATGACCTCCAAACCCAACCAAAAAAAGCTGGCCTGAGCGCCAGCTTTTTTCATTACTTCGGAGTCTTCAACCCTGCATCATGAACAGGTAGCGGCCCAGTAGCAGGGCGGCGATCACGTACAGCACCGGGCTGACCTCCTTGACGCGGCCAGCGAGCAGCTTGATGACACAGTAACTGATGATCCCGAAGCTTACGCCGTTGGCGATGCTGAAGGTCAGCGGCATCATCATGATGGTCAGGAAGGCGGGCACCGCGTCGGAAATGTCGTCCCAGTCCACATGCTTCACGCCGTCCATCATCAGTGCCCCGACCAGAATCAGGGCGGGCGCGGTGGCGGCGGCGGGAATGGCGGCGGCCAGCGGCCACAGGAACATGCTCAGCAGGAACAGCACGCCCACAGTGACGGCGGTCAGGCCCGTGCGCCCGCCCTCGCCGATGCCGCTGGCCGACTCGACGTAGGCCGTGGTCGTGCTGGTGCCCATGACGGCGCCGAACATGGCCGCCAGCCCGTCCATGGCGAACAGGCGACGGGCACGCGGCATGTCACCGCGCTCGTCGAGGTAGCCCGCCCGCTGCGACAGGCCCGTGAGCGTTCCGGTCGCGTCGAAAAAGTCCACGAAGAAGAAAGTGAAGACCACGTGCAGCAGCCCCAGCCCCAGCGCCCCGGCAATATCGAGTTTGCCGATCAGGTCGCCGGGCCACACCGGAGTACCCAGCAGCCCGCCCAGATTGCCGGTAAAGCCGGGAAACGCCTGCAAGGCTCCCTTGGGGCCGCCCTCGTACACCGGCAGGTGCAGCGCGATGCCGATAATGGTGGTCAGCAAAATGCCCCACAGAATCGCCCCGGTCACGCGCCGCGCCATCAGCACCGCTGTGACGACCACCCCCAGCAGCGCCAGCCACACGCTCGGGGTTGAGATGGTGCCCAGGCCCAGATAGGTCGCCGGGTTCGCCACGACCACCCCCGCCGTCTTCAGCCCCAGGAAGGCCAGAAACGCCCCGATGCCCCCGGTGATGGCAAATTTGAGCGAGGTCGGAATGGCCCGCACGATAGCCTGCCGCGCCCCCAGCACACTAAGCAGCACGAACAGCAGGCCGCTGATGAAGACCGCCCCCAGCGCCGTTTGCCAGGGCACTTTCATGCCCAACACCACCGTGAAGGCGAAAAAGGCGTTGAGGCCCATGCCGGGCGCCTGCGCGAACGGATAGCGGGCGATGAGGCCCATGGCGAAGCTGCCGAACGCCGCCGCGATGGCCGTGGTCATCAGCAGCTGCACGAAGCCGTTGGGGACATGAATGGCGTTGCCGAGCACCTGCGGGTTGACGAACAGGATGTAACTCATGGTCAGGAAGGTGGTCAGGCCCGCCCGCAACTCGCGCGAAACAGTCGATCCACTCGCACTCAGACCGAAAAAGCGGTCGAGTCCGGAGGTGGGCACCGGAGGAGAAGTGTCATTCATGTCTTATTGTCTCCTTAATCATTAAGTGAAGTGCGCTCATGTACTAGATCGCCGCCGATCCAGACCCGCGCCACGTCCCCGGCAGTACCCGTGGCAAAAGTAGCGGCCAGCTGCCGCTTGGGGCCTGCCGCGTGGTCGTACACGGCCCGCAAGGGCGTTCCGGCCTGTGGCGAGAGCAGCACGGCGTCGAACTGTTTTCCGGCGCTGAAATCACCCGTCAGGTCGCCCAGGCCCAGCGCCTCGGCCCCGGCGCGGGTGGACAGGTAGAGCAGATGGGCGGGAGTCAGCGGAACCCCGTTCCCCCCCAACAACTGCTGCATGAAGTACGCCTGCAAGCCTTCCTTGAGCAGCGAAAAGCCGGTGCCGCCGCCCACGTCGCTGCCCAGCGCAACGTGAACCCCGGCGTCCAGATGACGGCGCAACGGGAAAAAGCCGCTGCCCAGCGCCGAATTGCTGCACGGGCAATGCGCGGCGGTGCAGTGGTGCGCCGCCATGACGCCCAGTTCACGGTCAGTCGGGTGAACGTTGTGCGCCAGCACACTGCGCGGCGTGACCAGCCCGGCCTGCTCGTAGGTGTCCAGGTAATCGCGCGACGCGGGAAACAGCTCCTTGACCGTCCCGATCTCGGCACGGTTCTCGTTGATGTGGCTGGTAAAGCGCACGTCCGGAAACTCGCGCAGCAGCGCCCCGCACGCCTCCAGAATGCCCTCCGAGGCCGAGAGCGAAAAACGTGGCGTGACGGCGTAGAGGTTGCGGCCCACGCCATGCCACTTCTCGATCAGGGTTCTGGCCTGGTCGTAGGCCCGCTGCGGGGTGGTGTGCAGTTCGGGGCGCAACAGGCGGTCACTGACGACCAGTCCGGCCACGCTCCGCAGCCCCAGCCGCGCGGCTTCCTCGAAAAACACGTCCACCGCCGCCGCAAAATGGCTGCCGAACACCAGCGCGGTGGTCGTTCCCGCCTGCACCAGCCCGCGCGTAAATTCACGGGCCACGGCGCGGGCATAGCCGGGGTCAGCCAGCCGCGCTTCCTCGGGCAGGGCGACCTGGTCCAGCCAATCGAGCAGCGGCATGCCCAAGCCACCGATGACACGCACCTGCGGAAAATGAACGTGCGTGTCGATCAAACCCGGCAGCAGCAACCCGCCGCGCAGGTCGCTGACGGGAGCCGCCGGGTACTCGTTGCTGAGGTCGGCGTAGGAACCACTCGCCCGGATGATGCCCCCCCCCACAAGCAGGCCGCCGTCTTCCTGAAGATGTAGAGCGTCGGCGTGCTTGAACGGATTTGCGGGCGTGTGCATGAAAGTGGCGCGGTAAAGCTGCGCCTGATCGGTCTGAAACTGGGTCATGACGTTATGGATTTCCTTGAAGGGGCACCGCAGGCACGTTGGCCGACACGCGGGCCACCTGCTGTTTGAGTTGCTGCACCAGTTGCGCCGCCACGCTGATGGCGATGACGGCGGGCGATTTGCCGCTAATGTCGGGCAGGCCGATAGGGGTGGTGATGCGGCTTATTTCGTGGTCGCTGTGGCCCTCGCGCCGCAGCTGCTCACGGAAATGGCTCCACTTGGCCGAGGAACCGATCAGGCCGATAAACCCCAGCTCCGGACGCCCCTGCTCGGACCGGCGCAGCGCGGCGTCGCACAGCAGCAGGTCCTCGGCGTGGTCGTGGGTCAGGATGACGAGGCTGGCCCCGGCGGGCAGTTCGGCCACCACCGTTTCGGGCAGCGGGGCGTGCCGGACATGCAGCCGGGCTTCTCCCCCACCCAGCGCGGCCAGGCGCTCCGGGGTCAGCTGCGCGGCCCGCGAATCGACCAGATGCAGTTCCAGTGGCAGCCGCGACAGAATGAGGGCCAGTTCCAGCCCCACGTGACCGACCCCGAAAATGGCGACGTGGGGCCGCGCCCCGGGCAACAGCTCCAGCAGCAGCGTCACCTCGCCGCCGCAGCACTGCCGCCCGTGTTCGTTCGGGGCCGTGGGGGTCAGGCGCAGGGTCAGGAGTTCAGGCGCACTCACGGCCTGCGTGGTGGGGGCACTTTGCAGCAGGGCGCGGGCGCGGGCCACCGCCTCGGCTTCCAGATTGCCGCCGCCCACGCTGCCCCAGCATTCGGCGCGGCCCACGACCATCTTGGCCCCGGCCTCGCGCGGCGCGTGACCTCGCACGGCGGCCAGCGTGACCAGTACCCCCGACTCTCCGAGATCACCCAACTGATTGACGGCCTCCAGCCAGTTCACCGCGCCGGAGTTCCCACGCGGTCCTGCGCTATGGCTACTGTTCTGGCTTCCTCCAGCGCCCAGTAGACCGCTTCGGGGGTCGCCGGGCTGGCCAGCACCTGAGCCTGCCCGCCTGCGCCGAAGGCCGCGCACGCCTCCCGCAGCGCCTCGCGCACGCTCATCGCCAGCATGAAGGGCGGCTCTCCGACGGCCTTGGAACCGTAGACCACGCCCGTTTCGGCGGCCCCTTCCAGAAAGGCCACGTTAAATATTTCGGGCATCTCGGAAAAGCTGGGGAGCTTGTAGGTACTGGCCGACTGGGTCGCCAGTTTGCCGCGCCCCGGCCCGTCCGATACGTCCCAGCGCAGGTCTTCGAGGGTCAGCCAGCCCGCGCCCTGCACGAAGCCGCCCTCGATCTGGCCGAGGTCAATCAGCGGCGAGAGGCTGTCGCCCACGTCGTGCAGAATATCGACCCGGCGCAGGGTATAGGCGCCCGTGAAGCCGCAGACCTCGACCTCGGACACCGACGCGCCGTAAGCGAAATACTTGAACGGTTCGCCCTGCATGGCTACGCGGTCCCAGTGCAGCCCCGGCGTGCGGTAGTACCCGGCGGCCCACAGCGGTGTGCGGAGGTGATAGGCGTCGTGGACGACCTCGCGAAAGTCCATGCCGAGTTCGGGATGGCCCACCGGGAACACCCGCCCCCCCTGGAAGCGCACGTCGTCAGGGTGAATGCCGAGCGAACCCACTTTCACCG
>JAGLBK010000084.1 GCA_018260275.1 Deinococcus sp. | reverse complement strand
GTGAGGAGTCGTGGCTTCCAGACCTCAGACATGTCCAGAGTTTACAATTCGACAACAACTTTCCGCGTTATCAATAGCCTGAAGAACATGCCTATTCGCCTGATCGCCACCGACCTCGACGGAACCCTGCTGCGCCGCGACCTGAGCGTCAGCCCCCGCACCCGCCGGGCGCTGGACGGGGTGCGGGCACGCGGCCTGGAGGTGGTGCCGGTCACGGCGCGGCAGCCGGAGGGCCTGCGCCTGATCGCGGGGCAGGCCGGAATGACCGGCTGGGCGCTGTGCAGCAACGGTGCCCTGGGCCTTCACCTCGGTACGGGCGAAATCCTGTTTGAAAACCTGCTGGAGTCCGGCACCCAGCGGAAACTGGCTGCGGCGATAACGGCGCTGGTGCCCGGCACCGTGTTCGTCAGTGTGCGCGAGGCCGGAAACGTGTTCGTGGCGCAGCGTGGGTACGGCGAACTGGCGCACTACACCGACCATAAACGCGACCCGGACAGTCTGGGCGACTTTACGCTGGAGGAAGTCGTGGCCCAGCCCAGCCTCAAACTGGCTCTGCGGCACCCTGAACTCAGCCCGCCCGAACTGCTGGCGCAGGTCCACTCGCTCGGATTGAGCGGGTTTCACGCGACCCACAGCGGCGCTCCGTTTGTCGAGGTCGCGGCGCAGGGTGTGACCAAGGCGTCCGGCGTGGCCCGGCTCTGTACGCACCTGGGGATCGCACAGAGTGAAGTGATGGCTTTTGGCGACGCCCCGAACGATGTCGAAATGCTCGCCTGGGCCGGGCATGGTGTGGCGATGGGCGACGCTGACCCTGAAGCCCGCGCCGCTGCCGCTGAAGTCACGCTGAGCAATGAAGAAGACGGCGTGGCCGTGGTGCTGGAACGACTGCTCGCTGAATGCTAAGGCCCGCTCTGCTGCGCGAGTTCCTGCCCACTGTCGCTCAAGACGCTGAAGCTGTAGCTCTGAGGCTTGAGCGCCTTCCACTTGACTTTCTGGCCGTCGCACGACTGCGGCAGTTCCAGGTCGTCGGTGGCCGGATAGCGGTCCTCTTCGCTGTTCTGGCGGTATTCCTCCAGCGTGCGGGCCAGCCCCAGGGCACAGTTCTGGGCGGCGGCGCGAATGGTGGTATCGCCCGCCTCGGCCACCGTGGGGGCGTGGGCCTGGGCCTCCTGAAGGGCCTTGACCTGCTGTTCCAGCGCCGCGACCCGCCTGCTCAACTCGGCATTCTGCTGCCGCGCCTGGTTGTCCTGGCAGGCACACAGCACGAGCGGCAACACGAGGGGGGCCAGCAACAGGGGGGCGGGCCATTTCATCCCTGCAAGCTAGCGCGGCGCGGCCCCCGGTGGCCTGAAGGGTTGCTTGATGTTTGCCCTCGGCGCCGGGCTACTTCAGGAATTTATCGAACGCCCTTCCGTACTCGCCGGTTTTTTGCGCGAGGTGCAGCCACTGGTCTACGTAAGCCTTGAAGACGCTGTCCCCGCGCGGCAGCATGTAGCCCAGTTCGGCGTAGGTAAACGGCGCGTCGGGGTTCACGGCGCACAGTTTAGGATTGAGTTTCTGTTGCAGCAGCGTTTCCACCGAGTCTGTCATCATCACGTCGGCGCGTCCGGCTGCGATCTCGTCGAAAATACCCACGTTGGTCGGAAAGGCCACGATGGTCGCCCGCCTGATGTTGGCCTTCGCAAAGGCTTCGTTGGTGCCGCCCGGATTGACGATCACGCGCACGCCCGGCTGGTCGATGGCGTCCAGGCTGGCAAATCTGGCCTTGTCGGCGCAGCGGGCGATGGCCGCCTTGCCCGCCGTGATCTCGGGACTGCTGAAAAAGGCGCGGGCCTGCCGGGTCAGGTTGATGCTCACGCCGCCCATGACGATGTCGCATTTGCCCGCCCCGAGGTCGTCGAGCAGCGTGCTCCACTTGCTCGCCACGAACTGCGGCGCGGCCCCCAGACTGGTTGCCAGAGACGCTGCCATGTCGATGTCGATGCCCTCGTAAGTTTTGGTGTCGGGATTCAGGAAGCTGAACGGTTTGTAGTCGCCGGTCGTGCAGACCCGCAGCACCTTGCTCTGAATGACGCGGTCGAGTGCCGAGGCGGGAGCGGCTGCGTTTGAATTCGACATCGCTGAAGCGGGCGTAGCTACTGGAGCGGGCGCAGTCTGGGCCGTCACAGTCTGGGCGGCCAGGCCGAACGAGAGGGCCAGAGCCACCGTCAGCATCTTTTGTGGGTGCATGCTCTAGTGTAGCGGCTCCGGTTCGGCACCGGTGGCGGATTATATCGCTCGGAAAAATAGTTTGCCAAAGCGAACTATTTTCCGAGCGGAGTGAGCAAAAGAAGATACTGCTTTGAACGGAGCGTACTTGTAAAGCTGCGCAGCAGAGCGGATTCGGGTGGTTTTCCCGGATGCGCGAAGTATAGTTCAAAGCGGTATTATCTGTTCAGCACGCTCACGATCTCGATGTGACTGGTCTGCGGGTAAAAGTCGTGCGGGGTCACGCTGCCCAGCTTCCAGCCGTAGCGGGCGAGTTCGCCCACGTCCCGCGCCCAGGTCGCCGGATCGCACGAGATGTACACCAGGCGGTCGGCGGTGCTGTGCTGAATGTGCTGGCGGGCGGTTTCGTCCAGACCGGCGCGGGGCGGGTCGACCACGATCACGTCGGCGCCCATCTCGGCGAACTCGGCGGCGTCGCCGTGGCGGTAGGTCACGTTCTTGAGGCCCGCCGCCGCCACGTCTTGCCGCCCACGGGCCAGGGCCTCGGCGCTGGTGTCCAGCACGGTCACGCGCCGGAAATTGGGGGCGAGGTGCCGCGCGATCGCGCCCGCGCCACCGTAGAGGTCGGCGGCGTGGTCGCCCTTGCCCGCCAGCTGCGCCGCGTGGGCATAGGCCAGCCCCGCTGCGGGCGGATTCACCTGTGCGAAGCCCGCCGCGCTGACCCGCACCTGCACGTCACCGAACTGCTCCAGAATGTCGTTTTCGCCCGCGATCAGGCGCACGCCCGCGCTAAAGCGTTTTCCGGCAGGCTCGGCCAGTGAGACTCCGGCCACGCCCGCGTCCATCAGGTGGTCACTGGCCCGCAGGAACTTTTTCGGTTCGCCCGCGCCGATCAGGGCCGCCACGACTTCACCGGTCAGGGTGCTGGCCCGGAAGGCGATTTCGGTCGCCGGGTCGAGTTGCTGGGGGTCCAGTTTGTCCAGAATCGCCTGAATCTGGGGCATCACCAGCGGGTCTTTCTCGAACACCAGCGGGCCGCTGCCCCGGCGCTCGCGGTAGGCGAAGCCCTGCGGCGTAATCAGGTACTGCGCGGTATTGCGGTAGTTCCACTCCTGCGGGCTGGCGACGGTCGGCTCGACCTCGTGCTGCATCTTGGCAATGCGCTGGAGGGCTTCCTGCACGAAGCCGCGCTTGTATTCCAGTTGCGCCGCGTAACTGGCGTGGGCAAGGTCGGCGGTGGGCAGGTCGGGGGCGTCGACCCGGTCGGGGCTGCGGCGCAGGATTTCGGTCACGCGGCCCTGGCGCACGCCTTTGCCGGGGCGCACCTCGGCGGTCACGCGCTCGCCGGGCAGGGCGCCGCGCACCAGCACCACGCCGGAGTCGTCACGGGCCAGGCCCAGCCCCCCGGCGACCAGTTTTTCGATTTCCAGCGTGAGTAACGGTTCAGACATGAGGCACAGCCTAGAGCATTTGGCAAAAGAAGGGGGTTTCTGCGGTCCAAGCGCGGCGGCTCCCGGTGGTGCGGGTACTGGGCCTTCCGGGCGGCTGGGCGCGAACAGCGGTCACGCGCACCGTTGCGACTGTCGGCAGCTTTTACAATGGGGGCAATGAAAAAATTTGCCCTGTTGCCCGTTGTTCTGCTCTCCTCAGCGCTGGCCGGTGGAGCTGGCCCCGCGCCTGCCGCTGCCTACAGTGAAGTCTGGGAAGGAAGTTACAGTTGCGCGGGCGGCCCGACGAACGCCGGAGCGCGGATAAGCATCGCCGACTGGTCGGGCAACACCTTCCGGGTGATCGGGGAAATGTACCCGCTGCCCAGCAGCCCCCAGGTTCCGCGCGGCAAGGCCGAGTTGCGCGGCACCTTCGACGGCAACCGCGTGACCCTGACTGGCGGGCGCTGGCTCAACCGTCCGGAGGGGTACGCGCTGCCGGAGCACCTCAGCGGCACCCTGGCGCTGGGCAACGATTACCGCAGCTTTACGCTGAAGCTCGACCCCAACGACCTGGGCTGCACGCTGGGCGAGTTCAAGCGCGTCCGGTGATTACCGTTTCCAACCGGATTTATGTGGCCCCCGAGTACCACGCCGCGTTCGAGGCCCGCTTTGCTAACCGCCCCCGTAAGGTAGATGATCGGCCCGGCTTCCTGTCGAATTACATCCTGAGGCCCGAGCAGGCGGGCGACCCCTACGTGGTGCTGAGCCTGTGGGAAAGCCGCGCGGCCTTCGAGGCGTGGCGTACGGCCCCCGGTTTCAAGGAGGGGCACAAGGGCGGCCATACCCTGCCCCCCGAAGCGTTTCCGCGCCCCAACGTGCTGGAAATTCATGAGGTCATCGGCGGCAGCGAGGTAGACGGCTAAGAGGGGCTGGTGTCTTTGGCCTAGCGTGGCGCATCAAAAAAGCCCGCCGCCAGAGCATCAGCCCAGGCGGCGGCGGTCATGCTACGAACAATCGCCTCAGCTTTCGTACTCCAGATAGGTGTAGCCCAGCAATTCCTCGCCGTAGTCTTCGAGCAGTTCGTTTTCTTCCTCGGTGGTCAGGGTCTTGGCCTTGATCGCGGCGTCGGCCTGATCCTCGATGGAGTCGCGCAGCATGGGTTCCTCGTAACCCATCGACTCGATCATGCGCCGCGCCTTTTGCCCGCGCACGAACAGGTCGATGTTGAACTTGCCGCCGGGCCGCACCGTGATATGCGCCTCGCTGACCTTGCCGAACAGGTTGTGCGAACTGCCCAGCACGTCCTGATACGCCCCCATCAGGAACGCGCCCAGGTAATACGGTTCCTCGCCGGGTTCGTGCAGCGGCAGCGTGGCCTTCACGTCGCGCAGGTCGATGAATTTCTCGATCTTGCCGTCACTGTCGCAGGTGATGTCCACGATGGTCGCCTGCCGGGTCGGCTGCTGGTCCAGGCGGTCAAGCGGCACGATGGGAAAGAGCGCCTGAATCGCCCAGTTGTCGGGCAGGCTCTGGAACAGCGAGAAGTTGCAGATGAACTTGTCGGCCAGCACTTTTTGCAGGTCTTCCAGCTCGTCGGGAACGTACTTCTCGTGCTGCACCAGCTTGGCGATTTTACGCAGAATGGCGTTGAACAGCGCCTCGCCGCGTGCGCGGTCCTGCAGGGTCACGTAGCCCAGGTCAAACAGGTTGTGCAGGGTCTGCTTGTCGCCCACCGCGTCGTTGTACATCTCGCGGTAGTTGCGCAGGGTGATATTTTCCAGGCTCTCGTGCATGTCCTTGATCAGCTGGTGGCTGTCCTCGGCGGGGTCGACCAGGTCTTCCAGGTCGCGGGTCGGCCCGGTCACGTCCACCACCGGCATAATCAGCACGGCGTGGTGCGCGGTCAGGGCGCGGCCCGATTCCGAGACGATAATCGGTTCGGGCACCTCGCGGGCCTTGCAGACCTCCTGCACGGTGTACACGATGTCGGCGGCGTACTCCTTGACGGTGTAGTTCATGGAGGCGTAGAAGGTCGTTTTGCTGCCGTCGTAGTCCACGCCCAGGCCGCCGCCCACGTTCAGGTATTTCAGGTCTGCGCCAGCGGCAATCAGGCCCGCGTAGGTCTGCGCCGACTCGCGCACGGCCACCTTGACGCGGCGAATGTCGGTAATCTGCGACCCGATGTGGGTGTGCAGCATCACCAGACTGTCCAGCATATTTTCCTCTTTCAGCCGCTCGACCACGCGCAGCAGCTCGTAGGCGTTGAGGCCGAACTTGGCCTGGTCGCCGCCCGACTCCTCCCACTGCCCCGAGCCGCGTGCGTGCAGTTTGAAGCGCACTCCCACCGCTGGCTTGACACCCAAGGCTCTGGCCTGCTTTAAAATCCTGTCCAGTTCGCTGAATTTCTCAATGGTGATGACCACGTTCTTGCCGAGCGAGCGGCCCCAGAGGGCCAGCTTGATAAAGCCGTCGTCTTTGAAGCCGTTGCAGCACAGCAGCGCATCGGGGTGCATCTTCTGGGCCAGGCACAGCGCCAGTTCGGCCTTGCTGCCTGCTTCCAGGCCGTGCGCGTAGTCGTAGCCAGCGGCGGCAATGCTCTCGACGACCACCCGGCGCTGGTTGACCTTGATCGGGAACACGCCCTGGTAGTGCCCGCTGTAGTTGTACTCGGTAATGGCGGCCTGAAAGGCCTCATTGAGGTGTTTGACGCGGCCCGCGAGCACCTGCGGAAAGCGCAGGATGACGGGCAGGCTCTCGCCACGGTCTACGATCTCATCGACAATGGCGCGTAGTGGCGCGTGCAGGCCAGGGCTGGGGGTGACTTCCATATTACCCTTGTCGGATACGCGGAACCACCCGCCCGACCAGTTGGGTACCTGATAGAGTTCGGCGGCGTCAGTGGTGGTAAAGCTTCCTGGGATGGGGTTGGGGGCAGTCATGAGAGGCGTCCTCCTCCGGTGGGATAAGGCTCGCCGTGCGCGGGGTACGGTGAACAGGTGCTGCGCTGCTCGCGGACGCCGTGCGAAACCGGCACAAATCATACGGCAAGAAGGTGCGCCAGAGTGTCAACCGTCCGGCGTTACGGCCCGCGGGCCTATCCCCCCCACCGGCGTGCTTTGCGTGCCCTGCCGGGAAGAGGCATGCTATGGCTATGAACAGTACCCAGCGCGACGAACTGCACCGCCTTGCCCAGTTGATCCGCCGGATTCAGGCCGAGGGCGACGTAGGCCCCGACGATCTGGCCGAGGCGCTGATTTCTCAGGGTGTGCGGGTCAACGCCAGCCCCGAGCCGCTGAACGAGCAGTGGCGTACCGAGCGGGTCGAGCAGATGCTGCGCTACGCCGACGGAATTATGGGTAAGCCCGGCTCAGCCGTCACCGGGGCTTACCAGGCGGCCAGTTCAGACACGCGGGCGCAGTTCATCAGCCGTCTGCGGGAGCAGCTGCTGAATAATCCTTACTTCTACCTGGGAATGCAGACCACCGGCGAAATGGTACGGGCCGTGACCGCCGTGCCCGAACTGGCCGAAGCCTACGCCCGCCTGTCCCCCGACGAACGCAAAGCCTGGTTGGGACAGCTCCGCGACGCCTGGCACGATTTCCGCCAGGCCGCCACGGCGTTCGGGCTGCCGGAAATGCCCTGAACCACCTGGGTTATCGGCAAAAATAGCTGATCAATTCTGTAAAGGGCGTACAATCTAATCGTGCGACCTGATCCGCAGTCCCTGCTCGAAGCCTACGCCGCTGCCGTTTATGCTCGTGACGTGGCCGCTTTCGTGAAGCTGTACGCTCCCGACATTCGCATGTTCGACAGCTGGGATCACTGGGAAGCGCGGGGCCTGGAGAGCCTGCGGGCCGCCACTGCCGAGTGGTTCGCCTCGCTGGGTGAGGAGCGGGTCAGGGTGACTTTTCAGGAAATGAGCCACAGCCAGAGCGAACAACTGGCCGCGCTACACGGCTTCGTGACTTTTCAGGCCATCGCTGCCGACGGGACGCCGCTGCGGGCCATGCGCGAGCGTGTCAGCTGGGTGCTGGAAAAGCGCGAGGGCGGCTGGCTGGTCACGCACCAGCACACCTCTTTGCCTGCCGACTTTGCGACGGGCAAGGTGATGAAGGATTGAAAAGCGCCCCCGCCGCGCCCTAGACTCTGCCTAGCAGTGACCGGGAGGAGTACCCGCCCCAGCCCCCAAAGAGAGCCTGTGCCGTGGCTGAAAGCACAGGTGGGAAGGCCAAGCGGAGAAAGTCGCCCGTGAGCCAGAACGGAAGAACAGCCGCGCCAGCAGCCCAGTAGACCCGTCCGGGTGCGCCCGATACAGCGCAGGCGAGTGCTTAGGCGCAGTGTTTTAATGCAGTGTCTAAGAAGCGCGGTGGTAACGCGGGATTTGGCTGAACCGGTCAACGTCTCGTCCGCATATCAGTCCAACCTTTACGGGGAAGGCTGAGCGGGCGGGACGTTTTTTTGATGATGGATGATGGGGGATAGATGATGGAAACAGCACAAATCACAACCCACGCAAAGCCGTTGCCACTGGCCGAAGCTCGCGCCCTTGCTAAGAGGGAAAGCTGGCGAGAGCGTGTGCTGGCCTATGTCACCCGTCAGCCGCATGAATTGCTGGTCTTTGCTTATACTCCCGAATACCCTGATGCGGGTATTCAGGTTCCAGCAGGTGGGATAGAACCTGGCGAAACGCTGGAAGCCGCTGCCCTGAGAGAAGTACTGGAGGAAACGGGTCTTAGTTTGAGCAGGCCACAGCATCTTGCTTCGTTCCATATGACCCGTGAGGATAAATCGCAGGTCTGGCACTATTTCCATCTTATGGCTCCACGAAGCGCACCCGACCACTGGACGCAGCAGGTCAGCGGCGGCGTTAAGGACAAGGGCATGACTTTTCTGTGTTCCTTCGTTCCTCTTGCTGAACATGGCCTGATTGTGGGCCACCAGTATGAAGCGGCGTTGCCTCAGCTTCAGCAGAAATACCCCTCAGTCAGCTGCGCTGACAGCTCCCCTGAAAAGGGAGCCTAAAAGCACCCCCAAGCCTCCCTTTTCAGGGGAGGTGCCCCGAAGGGGCGGACTCGCAGAGCGCGAAGCGAGGGGTAACCCCGCCAAAGCCAAAGCCTCCCACCCCAAAACCCACTCACCACCAACCACTCCCCACTCACCGAGGTAACCCAATGACCCAGGAACTCAACGCTCTCCCCACCCAGTTCGACCCCGCCACCACCGAACCCAAATGGGCCGCCAAGTGGCGCTCCGAACCCTTCCGCGCCGACGCCACCAGCGGCAAGGAACCCTTCACCATCGTGATTCCGCCGCCCAACGTGACCGGCAACCTGCACCTGGGTCACGCGCTGGACAACACCCTGATTGACACCCTGATTCGCTACAAGCGCATGGCGGGTTTTGAGGCGCTGTACCTGCCTGGCATGGACCATGCGGGCATTTCCACGCAGGTGGTCGTGGAGCGGCAGCTCAAGGACGCCGGAACCAGCCGCCACGACCTGGGCCGCGATAAGTTTCTGGAAAAAGTCTGGGACTGGAAGGGCAAATCCGGCGGCATGATTCTTGACCAGCTGACCCGCCTGGGCGTCAGCGCCGACTGGACGCGCGAGCGTTTCACGATGGACGAGGGCCTCAGCAAGGCCGTTCGCGCCCAGTTCGTCAAGCTGTACCACGATGGGCTGGCCTACCGGGGCGAGCGAATCGTCAACTGGGACCCCGCCAGCCAGACCACCCTGTCCGAGCTGGAAATTGACCGCGAGGTCCGCAAGGGCAAGATGTACACGCTGTCGTACAAGCTGGAAAACCCGGCTGAGGCAGCCAGCAACGGCGACGCGGGCGAAATCCGCATTGCCACCGTGCGCCCCGAAACCATCTTTGCTGACCAGGCGATTGCCGTTCACCCCAACGACGAGCGCTTCAAGCATCTGGTGGGCAAAAAGGCCCGCATCCCGCTGACTGAGCGACTTGTGCCTATCATTGCCGACGAAGCCGTGGAGATGGATTTTGGCGTCGGGGCGCTGAAAATTACGCCCGCGCACGACCCCACCGACTTTGAGGTGGGCGAGCGCCACGGCCTGCCGCGCCCCAGCGTGATTGACCTGGACGGTAACTTGACGACCGACGAACTGGTGCCTGCCGAATTTCAGGGCCTGGAACGCTTCGCCGCCCGCAAAGCTGTGGTCAAGGCGCTGGAGGAAGGCGGCGACCTGCTGGAGCAGAAAGACCACGACACCGCCATCGGCCTGTCCGAGCGCACCAAAGTCCCGGTAGAGCCGATTATTTCCGAGCAGTGGTTCGTGCAGATGAAACCCTTTGCCGCGCAGGTGTTGGACGGGTTGGAAAAGGGCGAAATCAGGCTGACGCCGGAGCGCTACGCCAAGGTCAACCGTGACTGGCTAGAGAATATCCGCGACTGGAACATCAGCCGCCAGCTGTGGTGGGGCCACCAGATTCCCGCGTGGTACGACGAGGAAGGCAACATCTACGTCCCCGACCCCGAAAACCCCGAGCTGGACTGCGACGTCGACCCGCGCTACCGTCACCTCAACCTGCGCCGCGACCCCGACGTGTTCGACACCTGGTTTTCCTCCAACCTGTGGCCCTTTTCCACGCTGGGCTGGCCCGATACCGATGCCGAGGACTTCCAGAAGTTCTACCCGACGCAGGTGCTGGTGACCGGCTACGACATCCTGTTTTTCTGGGTGGCGCGGATGCAGATGGCGGGCTATGGCCTGACCGGGCAAGCGCCGTTCAGCACGGTGATGCTGCACGGCCTGTACCTGGACGCCAAGGGCCAGAAGATGAGCAAAAGCAAGGGCAACGGCATCGACCCGCTGGAACTGTTCGACCAGTACGGCGTGGACGCCTGCCGCTTCGCGTTTACGTTCCTGAGCACCGGCGGCCAGGACATCAAGCACGACGCCCGCCGCTTCGAGCAGGGGCGCAACTTTGCCAACAAGCTCTGGAACGCCACCCGCTTTGCGCTGATGCGGCTGGGCGAGGGCATTCCCGCACTGACCGGCGACGACGACCTGACCCGGTATGTCCGCAGCACGCTGGAAAAACCCGACGGTGCCAGCCCCCGCAGCCGCGACGCGCTCGCTCAACTCAAGACGCGCGGCGACCTCACCCTCGCTGACCGCTGGATTATTTCCCGCCTGAACGCCGTGACCGCCGAAG
>JAGLBK010000083.1 GCA_018260275.1 Deinococcus sp. | reverse complement strand
TTACCATTCGTCTTCCGCTTCACTGCGTTTACCGGCGCGGCGCTCGGCCTTAGTCTTTTTCTTTCTGGGGCGCGGGGGCAAGGTCAATTCATAGGTGCGTTCGGGGTCACATACGGCGGGCTGCTGGCCCAGCGTGTCGCTAGGGTCGGCAGAGCGGAGATTTCCGGCCAGGTGCAGGTGGCGTTCGCCGCAGTACGGGCAGTCGTCAACCACCCAGAACATGACCTGCGTGCCCGGCATGTCGCGCAGCGTCACGAAGGCGGGGAGGTTGTTCTGACGCTCTTTTTTGCCCATAGAAATCAAGATTAGTACTAGGGGCCGCGTTCTTCTGTGCCGCCCGATACCAAGTTCGCCAGGGTTGAGGCCGCAAGACCCGCAAAATTGCTACCCTGAACCTATATGCGAGTCCCCTCGGTTACCCCGGACTGGGCCTTCGAGCGTCAGCACTGGCGACGGGGCCTGTTCCGTGTCGCTGGCGTAGATGAAGCCGGGCGCGGAGCCTGGGCCGGGCCGGTTACGGTGGCCGCTGTGATTTTGCCGGGGCTGGCGCAGGACTATCCCTTTCGGGACAGCAAGCAGCTTAGTGCGGCGCAGCGGGAGGAGTTTGCTGCCGAGGTGCGGCGTGTGGCCGTGACTTACGCCGTCGAGTACGCCTGGCCCGAGGAAATAGACCGCCTGAACATTCTGGGGGCTACCCACACGGCGGCGCTGCGGGCCTTGCAAAAACTGAACCCGGCGGCACAGGCGCTGGTGACGGACTACCTGAAGCTGCGAACCGAGTTGCCTATCCTGGCCCCGCCAAAAGCCGACGCGCTGAGCTACAGCGTGGCTGCGGCCAGTCTGCTTGCCAAAACGGCCCGCGACGCGCTGATGCACGAACTGGACGGGCAGTATCCGGGCTACGGTTTCGCGGCCCACAAGGGCTACGGCGCCCCCGCGCACCGCGCCGCTTTGCAAAAACTGGGCGTCAGTGAGATGCACCGCCGCAGCTACGCACCGATCCGGGCACTGCTGATGACCGACGACTCGGCGAGACTGCTCTGAGGTTTAAATTTGAACGGGGTTTTTGCCATCCCACACCTTCCCAGCGGGCTGCTGCTGGGTAATGCAGTGGAAGCTGCCGCCGCCCTCGATGATCTGGCGGCTGGGCAGACCGATGACCTGACGGCCCGGAAACAGCGGAGTCAGGATTTCCAGCGCCTGCTGATCGTTGGGGTCGCCGTACTGCGGCACCGCCACGAAGCCGTTCCCGATATAAAAGTTGGCGTAGGTGGGCGGCAGGCGGCCCTCGGCCCCTTCCAGATGGTCGGCGGGCAGTGGAAGCTCCACGACGCGGAAGGGTTGCCCGCTGGCGTCAGTCATGGCCCGCAGGTCATCCAGGTTTTTCTGCATGACGGCGTGATTCGGGTCGGCTGGGTCGCTCTCGGTGCTGGTCACGATGGTGCGCTCATCGGTAAAGCGCGTGATGGTGTCGATGTGACCGTCGGTGTGGTCGTTTTCCAGGCCGCCACTGAGCCATAACAGTTTGTCGACGCCCAGGTACTCGCGCAGCCAGTCGCTGTAAAGCTCGGGGGTCAGGCCCAGGTTGCGCGTTTCGGTGAGCAGACAGGAACGGGTGGTCAGACATACCCCCGCGCCGTTAGGTTCGATTGCGCCGCCTTCAAGCACCACCGGCAGATCCCAGTGCGCGGCATTCATGGTGCTGGCGACGTACTCAGGAACGCGGTCGTCGTTTTCCCACTCGAATTTGCCGCCCCAGGCGTTGAATTTCCAGTTGAGCAGGGCGACCTCTGTGGCGTTTGCCAGGCTACCGGCTGCCGGGCCGCGCTGCACGAAGATCGGGCCGTTGTCGCGCAGCCACACGTCGTCGAGCGGCACACGGTGAAACTTGACGTTGGCTCCGGCGAGGCGGGCGCGGGCATCCTGCTCGGACTCGTCATCGCGCACCAGCAGGTGAACGGGTTCAAAGCGGGCAATGGTGCCTACCAGCTGCGTGAATTCGCCGCGCACCCCGGCCAGATGGCCGAACCACAGGTCGTCGTCGGCGGGCCAGCTCATCCAGGTGGCGGCGTGCGGGTGCCACTCGGCGGGCATAGCAAAACCCAGGGCGCGGGGCGTGGGGTCGGTCGGCGTGAAGTGCTGCATGAGGCCATTAAACAGCCTAGGCAAGGTCAGGTGGTCAGGGGTGGCCTGAACCCGCGCAGTCGCAAAGCATTGCTCAGCACGAACACGCTGCTGAGGCCCATCGCCGCCGCCGCCAGCATGGGCGAAAGGCTCAGCCCCCAGTGGCTAAACGCGCCCGCCGCCACCGGAATCAGGATGATGTTGTACCCGAAGGCCCAGAACAGGTTGAGTTTGATGTTGCGAATCACCGCCTGGCTGAGCGCGATGGCGTTGGGCACGCCGCGCAGGTCGCCCGACATCAGCACCACGTCGGCGGTTTCCACGGCCACATCGGTGCCGGTGCCGATGGCGACTCCCACGTCGGCTTTTGCCAGGGCGGGAGCGTCGTTGATGCCGTCGCCCACGAAGGCTACGCGCTTGCCGCCCGCCTGCAACTCGGCCACTGCCTCCGCTTTGCCTTCGGGCAAGACCTCGGCCAGCACGCGCGAGATGCCCGCTTCGGCGGCGACGGCCTGCGCGGTGGCTCTGGCGTCGCCCGTGACCATCGCCACGTCCACGCCCTGCGCCCTGAGGCCAGCGATGGCCTGCGTGCTGCCCTCGCGGATGGGGTCGGCCACGCCCAGCAATCCCGCCAGTTGGCCGTCCACGGCGATGAAAACGGGGGTGCGGGCTTTTGCGGCGAGGGCTTCGGCCTTTGCGCCCAGGTCACCCAGCGGGATACCCAGTTGCGCCATGAAGCGGGCCGCGCCGATTTCTACTTTTTTGCCTTCTACGAGGGCGCGGAGGCCGTAGCCGGGGAGGGCCTGGAATGTTGATGGTTGATGGTTGATGGTTGATGGGGTGTTGGTTTCGGGGGGGAAGTGGGCGGGTTCGTTGGCTCGGACGCCCCCCCTCCCCCTCGCTGCGCGAGGCCCCTCCCCCGCAAGGGGAGAGGGGTCAAAAGCCGCCCGTTCAATCGCACGTGCTAGTGGGTGTTCCGAAGGCCTCTCGGCAATCGCCGCCAGCCGAAGCAATTCGTTTGCCCTTAGACCCTTAGACTCTTCGACCCTTAGACCCTCGTGCGCCAGCACGACATCCGTGACCTCCATCACCCCCCGCGTCACCGTCCCGGTCTTGTCCAGCGCCACCGTTTGCGCCTCGCCCAGCCCCTCCAGCGCGGCCCCGCTGCGAAACAGTACGCCCAGTTGCGCGGCCCGGCCCGACCCCACCATGATGCTGACCGGCGTGGCAAGGCCCATCGCGCAGGGGCAGGCGATAATCAGCACGGCGACGGTGTGAATCAGCGCATTGGAGAGTGCCGATGGCCCACCCACGTACAGCCACGCCAGAAACGTGACCAGCGCAATCGCCAGCACCAGCGGCACAAATTGCGCGACCACCTTATCGGCCAGCCCCTGAATCCGCGGGCGGCTCTGCTGGGCGTCCTCCACCATGCGGATAATCCGCGCCAGGGCGGTATCTGCGCCGACTCCGGTGGCCCGGAAGGTGAAGGCCCCGGTGCCGTTGACCGTGCCGCCCGTGACCTTCACGCCGGGGGTTTTCTGCACAGGGACGCTTTCACCGGTCAGCATGGACTCGTCCACGTAGCTGCTGCCGCTCAGTACCTCGCCGTCCACTGGCAGGCGTTCGCCGGAGCGCACCAGCACAGTGTCGCCGACCCGCACGGCGTTCACCGCGACCTCCTGCACCTCTGCCCCGCGCTGCACCCGCGCCGTCTGGGGCTGGAGTTGCAACAACGTTCGCATGGCCTCGCTGCTGCGGCCTTTGGCAATCGCCTCAAAGTATTTGCCCAGCAGAATCAGGCAGATGACCACCGCCGACGCCTCGAAGTAGACGTGGCGGCTACCCGCTGGGAAAAGCTGCGGAAACAGCGTCACCGCGAGGCTGTAAAAGAACGCAGCAGATGTACCCAGCATCACCAGCGTGTTCATGTCGGGGCTGCGGTGGCGGGCGGCGGCGAGGCCGGTGCGGTAAAAGCGCAGGCCGGGGCCGAACTGCACCGGGGCGGCCAGCGCCAGCAGCAGCCAGTTGAGGTTTTGTTCGCCCAGCACGCGCAGCAGCCACATGTGCAGCGGCATATACAGCATCGGCCCCATGCTCAGCAGGAACAGCGGCACGGCAAAGGCGGCGGCGAAGGCCAGCGCCCGTTTCAGTTCGTCTACCTCATGTTGCTTGCGCTCGCGCTCGGCGTCCAGACGGGAAACGGACTGCGCGGTCTGTTCTTCCGGCACCGCGTAACCCGCGTCGGTCACGGCACTTTTCAGCTCGGCGGGCGAGACGCTGGCGGGCAGATATTTCACGTTTGCTCGCTCCGTCGCCAGATTCACCGAGGCACTCAGCACCCCCGGCTGCTTGCCCAGCGCCCGTTCCACCCGGCCCACGCAGGCCGCGCAGGTCATCCCCGTCACCGGAAAGCTGAGTTCGGCGGCGGGCGCGTCGTAGCCGATGTCGCGCACCTTTTCTACCAGCGCGGCGGCACTGGTCACGGCGGGGTCGAAGGTGACACTGGCCCGCTCGGTGGCAAGGTTGACACTCGCGTCCTGCACGCCGTCCACCTTGCTCAGCCCGCGCTCCACACGGCCCACGCAGGCGGCGCAGGTCATGCCGGAGATGTCGAGGGTCAGGGTCTTCATGGGAGGAGTATATCCCCTGGGGGGAGATAGCCGTTGATGGTTGATGGTTGATGGTTGATAGAAGGTTTCTTTTCCATCAACTATCAACGATTAACTATCAACATCCCTTGACACCCCCCTCCACCGGGTCTACCCTACTCCCATGCAAACAGAACTGACGGTCACCGGAATGAGCTGCGGACACTGCGTCAGCGCGGTGGAAAAGGCGCTGAAGGCCGTGCCGGGCGTGGAAAACGTGCAGGTCAGCCTGGAGCAGCACAAGGCCACCGTGCAGGGCAACGCCGACGCCCAGGCCATGATTGCCGCCGTCAAGGAAGAGGGTTACGGCGCGGAAGTGGCTGGACAGTGAAACGCCTTCTGACTCTGGCGGGTGTGACGCTGCTTTCAGTGGCACTGGCGGGCGGGCGCGAACCCGGCCCGGTCATGCCTATGAATCACGCGGGCATGAATCATTCGGCCCACACGATGCAGACCCAGATGGCCGACATGCTCGCGCCGCTGCACCCGCTGAGCGGGAAGGCGTTTGACATCAAATGGACGCAGCTGATGATGAACCATCACCAGATGGCAGTGCATATGGCCCAGCACGAGCTGGCGATGGGCCAGGACATGCGTGTGAAGGCCGCCGCGCAGAAGGTGATTGACGCACAGATGCCCGAAATCGCCACCATGCAGGGCTGGCTACAAAGTTGGACAGGTCAGCTTTACCAGCCCAGGCTAATGCCCATGCAAATGGACATGCCGGGCAGCGCGGACAGGTGGTTTCTGGAAGGCATGACTGTGCACCACCAGGGCGCGATTGACATGGCGCGGCTGATTCCCTCCCGCACGCAAAATGCCGACCTCCGCAAGCTGGGCGTGGAGATTATTCGCGTGCAGAGCGCCGAAATCGCGCAGTACCGCCAGCTTCTCAAAACGGTGAAGTAAGCGCGGGTGAATCATTGGGCTGGGGCGTCGGCTCTGGCCTTTTTTTGTTGGGAGAGAAAATGAAGCGGATTGCATTTGTATTTTTACTGACTGGCACAGCTTTAGCAGGCGGGCGGGAGCCGGGGTCGCCCCAGCCCGTGCTGGGCTACAGTCAACTTGCACCACTGAAAAATGCCGCCTTTGACCGCGCGTTCATGGGCTGGATGATTTCGCGCCAGAAAGTGAATGTCACGCTGGCAAATTCCACCGTCTACGGCAGCCAGAACCCGGCAGTTAAAGCCTTTGCCGAGCAGGTCAAGGCCAATCACGCCGCCAGCATCGCCAAGTTGCGGAGCTGGGGCGGTGACCAGTTCGCCATCATTGACATCGTGGGGCCAGGCAACGACTACGACCGCTGGTTCCTATCCAAACTCCCGTGCCAGAACGAGCAATTGCGCCAGCTTCTGCGCCTGGTGCCTTCGCATACCCCGAACACTAACCTGCACCAGTTTGCCGCGCAACTTTTGCCCAGGCTGGACGCTGAAGATGCCCGCGCCCACGCCTTACTGGACACCCTCAAATGACCGACCACGCCGACCACGATCATGCCGACCACTGCCCCAACGACGCCGATCACCTCTGTATGCCCGAAGACGCCCGCAAACGTGCCCGCCACCGCCTCAGCATTGCGCGGGGGCACCTCGAAAGCATCGTGAAAATGCTGGACAAAGAGGACGTGTACTGCGTGGACGTGCTGCGCCAGATCAAGGCCGTGCAGGGGGCACTGACCGGTGCAGGCGACGTGGTGCTGCGCGGCCACCTGGAAGCCCACATCGCCACCGCTGCCGGGCGCGGCGATACGGTGGAAATGGTGGACGAACTGATGGAAGCCCTGAAATACCGCTGAGCAGCGGCCCCGGCGTTACTGCTGATGCACCAGTTGCCCGGCGGCCACATACCAGATTTTTCCGTCCGGGCCAGTGGTCAGGGCGCTGGGGCCTGCCGGGGTGCCGTTGTCGGTCACGGCCCCGAATCCGGCGACGCTGGTCACGCTGCTTTTGCCGCTGCCAGTGCTGAAGGTGGTGTACAGCAGCGCGTTGGTGGCGTCCGAGACCCACAGTTTCTGGGCCGAGTCGAAGGCCAGTTCGGTGGGCCGTGCGCCGCCGGGCAGGGTAAACGCCGTCTGGGTGCCGGTGCTGGGGTTCAGTTGCCAGACGCTGCCGGTGCGCGACTCGGTAAACCAGATGCTGCCGTCGCTGGCGGCCGTCAGGGCCGTGGGCAGGCTGACTCCGGCGTCGCCCACGTTGAAGGTCTTGCTCTGTCCGCTCGCCGGGTCGATCTGCACGATCGCCGGGCGGGCATAGAAGGCGGCGTAGTACAGTTTTCCGTCTGTACCACGGATCAGCGAGTCGGCTTTCTCAGTCACGGCAAAGGGCTGGACACTGCCGGTCGCGGGCGTCAGAGCTTTGACGCTGGCCACTTTGTTCTGCGTAAACCAGATGCGCCCGTCGCTGGTGGTGGTCAGGTTGTTGACCGTATCGTTCGGTGCGCCGACCAGATAGGACTTGAAGGTGCCGTCGGGCTTCCGCGAAATCAGGTAACTGCCGTCGGCACTCAGGCCGCGCACGCTGACCCAGACCGTGCCGTCGGGCGTGGTCGTCTGGCTGGTGATGGCCTCGCCCGTCAGGGTGATCGGAAAGGCAATGACGCTGAAGGTGTGGCTGGCCGGGTCGTATTTGACCAGGCTGTGCCGCTCGGTGACGCTGCCGCTCAGCGACGAACTCAGCAGCAGGGTGCCGTCGGGCTGCGTTCGCATGGTGCCTGCCTGATAACGGCTCGACAGCCCCGCAGCGCTGATCGCCTCGGTGCTAAAGGCCATCACGGGCACCTGCACGGTGGTGGTTTTGCCGTTCAGGGTAATGCTGAAGGTCACCAGATCGCCTGCTCTGGCGCTGCCTGGCGCGATGTTCAGTTGCACCAGGGTTTCGGCGCTGGAAGGGTTGCTGAGTGTGCCGACGGTGGCCGTCAGCCCGGCTGGGCCGCTCACCACGTTGACCGTGGCTGCGGTGCTGACCACCCCGAAAATGTCGAGCAGCACACTGCTGTCACCCGTGCCCAGGGTCAGGCCGCGGCGCACCGTGGTCGTCAGGCCACTGGTTGCAGGCGGCGTGGCCGTTACGCCGCCGGTGTTGCCCCCCGTGGTTCCGTCTGAGGTCGTCCCGGTCGATCCGCACGCGGCCAGCAGCAGAATTCCACTCAACAGCGCACCCGCTAAAGTCAGACGTTGTTTCATCCATAGAGTATTTCACTTTTACCCGCGCCGCTGATACCGGCCAGCGGGTCAGGGCTGGGGCTGGAGACCTTAAAGTTCAGGGCGGTTGAGGCTTTTGCAAGAGTTAAGTTCTATGCTGGAGTCCATGACGCTGATGCTGATTCTCTGCCTGCTGTCTGCTCTCGCCTCGGGCGTGCGGTGTGGCCGCCTGCTTACGGTGGCGCAGCATCAGGGCGTGCGGCGCAAGGTTCCCGAAATAACGCTGCTGCACGGCGGCGTGACCCTGCTGACCGTGCTGTACGGTCTGTTCATGCACGCCGGGCTGCTCTGGACCGCGATCATGCTGGTGTCCAGTGCGCTGGGGCTGACCCTGGGGCAGTGGTGGACCCAGAAGAACCCGCCGCGTGAACTGAGCGTCTCGCAGCTGCGGACCGACGCCATTCTGGAACGCTGAGGCCCCCAGCGTGAAGGCGCTGCCTGCCAACAGGGCCGGGCAGCCCGTGACGCTACGCAAACGGTCGGACCGCTCCCGGAATTATTCCAGTGTTGCGGTCCGACCATTTCACTTTTAGCCCTTACAGGTTGACTTTCGCTAGCTGCACAAGGGGACGGGACTTCAGGCGAGTTTGTTGTTTTCGCTGGCGATCATGCTGCCCATGTTCTGAAAGGTGCGCCCGATCATCTTTTCGATTTCGCCTTCCATCACGCGTCCGCCCATGTTGACCAGCGGCCCGCGCATGTCGGCCTCGCCCTGCCAGTCGAGGGTGGTTGTGCCGTCGCCCGCGTCCTTGATGTCGGCTCCGGCAGTCACGTCCACGGCGTTGCCCAGGCCGCCGCCCTTGATGGTCACGTTCACGCGGCCACTGTCCGGGTCGGGTTTCACGTTGATATCGAACTTCAGCTTGGCCCGCAGCATGCCCTTGCTGATGTTCACGGTGGCGACCAGCTGGTTGGGGCCGGTGACCTGCACGTCCTGTACCTCGGGAAGGCAGCGGGCGACGCGGGCGGGGTCCTGCACGAAGGCCCAGACGGCGGCGGGCGGAGCTTTGACTTTTTCCTGACCGTTGTAGTTCAGTTTCATGGGGTTACCTCTGAAAATGCTGCTGGCAGTGCCGCTGAACAGGCGAGATACTTGCAGGGAAACTGCCGTGTGAGATGAGAAAGGCGAATGAAGAAAAAGAGCGATCCCGGTGGCTGCTGCGCTGCTTTACCGGGCAGGGTCTGAAAATCATTGAGGTCAAGCCCCGTTGCAGCCCTTTAAGCTCGGACGGTTTTTGCCCTTAGACCCTTGGACTCTTTGACCCTTAGACCGACTAGACCGACCTCGCGGCGACGTTCGCACGAGGTCTAGTTTAGTACGCGCTCGCCCAGGTCTAACCGGAACGGCGGAATGGGAACCTCGGCCCGCGCGCCCCAGGCGTCCTGCATGACGTAGTGCCCACGCATCAGCCCCGGCAGCGTTTCGACCGTCACGAACGAGTCGTAGGTGTAGCTGCCGCCGGGCGGCAAAAAAGGCTGCTCGCCGACCACGCCCTCGCCGTCTACCGTAAAGCTGCGCCCCGCCGCGTCGCTGATATCCCAGTGGCGGGCAATAAGCTGCCAGGTCTGGTCGCTGCGGTTTTCGATGGTGATGATGTACTGAAACGCCTGCTTTTGCGGCGTGCTGTAGCCGGGAATGTGCTGCACTTCGGCCTGAATGTGGAACTCGGGCGGGGCGGGTTGGGGGGAAGCGGCGTTCACTCTTACAGTCTACGGGCGTACACTCGCGGGCATGAGTGTCATCAACCGTGATTTCCTGTTCGCCCTGCTGTCCCAGGCCGCCCCCAGCGGCTACGAGCGCCGCGCCGCCGATGTCTGGCTCAGGGAAGCCGCCAGCTTTGCCCGTACCCGCGAGGACCACTACGGCAACGTGTACGCCGAAGTCGGCCCCGAGAACGCCCCGGCCATTGCCCTGATGGGCCACCTCGACGAGATCGGCCTGATCGTGTCGTATGTGAACGACGAGGGCCTCATCAGCGTGCTGGGGGTGGGCGGCTGGGACCCGCAGGTGCTGGTGGCGCAGCGCATCCGGCTGCTGGCCCCCGGCGGCGACCTGATCGGCGTGATCGGTAAGAAGGCCATTCACGTCATGGACGCCGACGAGCGCACCAAGGCCAGCAAACTCGAGGACCTCTGGATCGACATTGGCCTGCCTGCCGAGGAAGTCAAGGCAAAAGTGCCGGTCGGGACGTACGGCGTAATCGAGCAGGGGCCGATCATGGTGGGAAATAAGGTGGTCAGCCGCGCCCTCGACAACCGGGTGGGCGGATTCATCGTGCTGGAGGCGCTGCGGGCACTCAAAGACGTGCCGCTGAAGCACCGCATCGTGGCGGTGGGCACCAGCCAGGAGGAGATCGGCGCGTTCGGCGCCCAGACCAGCGCCTTTCACCTCGACGCGGTGGCGGGTGTGGCGGTGGACGTGACCCACGAGACGGGGCAGCCCGGCGTGAGCGTCAAGAAGTACGGCGAGGTTCCCTTCGGCAGCGGGGCCAACATTGCCGTGGGGCCGATGAGCAGCCCCTCGCTGGTGCGCCAGATGACCGGGGCAGCCCGGCAGGAGAACATTCCGTTTACCCTGTCGGCCAACCCGCGCTACAGCAGCACCGACGCCGACGCCCTGACCCTGGCGCGGGGCGGCGTCCCGACCACGGTGGTCAGCATTCCCAACCGCTACATGCACAGCCCCAGCGAAATGGTCGATGAGCACGATGTCAAAGCTTGCATCGACATCATCGCCGCGTGGATCAGGGCGCTGGAAGAAAAACCCGATTTCCAGCGCTGATCTGGCCCAGAAAAGTGGGATGGACGTTGATTAGACCTCCGGCGAAAGTCGCCGCGAGGTCAGTCTAAGGGTCAAAGAGTCCAAGGGTCTAAGAGCGTGTTTATAAAGGGTCAGGGTGGTGGGATGCTTTGAGGTGTGAAACGCAAAGCTTACCCAACCAACCTGA
>JAGLBK010000082.1 GCA_018260275.1 Deinococcus sp. | reverse complement strand
AGCTGGAATAGATCGCCACGATGGGCCGCAGCCCTTGCAGCGCCATGCCTGCCGCCGTCGTGACCGCGACTTCCTCGGCGATGCCCACGTCCAGATAACGGTGCGGATGGGCGCGGCTGTACTCGACCAGGCCGCTGCCCTCGCGCATGGCCGGGGTAATCACGAAGGTGCGCGGGTCCTGCGCGGCCAGCTCGGTCACGGCGTCCCCGAACGCGGCGCTCCACGAGTAGGCGCTGCTGGCCTTGAATTCGCCGGTGGCCGGGTCGAACTTGGCGGGGCCGTGCCAGTAGATCGGGTCGGCCTCGGCGTAGCTCAGGCCCTTGCCCTTTTTGGTCAGCACATGCAGGATGGTCGGGCCGTCGAGGTCCACCAGTTTTTCCAGCAGCCACACTAGTTCCTGGACGTTGTGGCCGTCTACCGGGCCGACGTAGCGCATCCCCATCGCCGCAAACGGGTTGACGCTGGCGGGGTCGAAAAAATGCCGCGTGCTGTTCTTGGCCCGGCTCATAAAGTTGGCGAGCGGCTTGCTGATGGCCTCGACGGCCTTTTTGCCTGCGCCTTCGCCCTCCTGAAACCACTTCTGCACTTGCAGGCCGCGCATGAATTTGTTCAGCGCCCCCACGTTTTCGCTGATGCTCATCTCGTTGTCGTTGAGCACGATCAGCATTTTGGGTTGCAGGTCGCCGATGGTGTTCAGCGCCGCCAGCGCCATGCCCCCCGTCAGCGACCCGTCACCAATCACGGCCGCTACGTGGTAATTCTGGCCCAGGGCGTCCCGCGCCATCGCCATGCCCAGCGCGTTCGCCAGGCTGGTGCTGGCGTGGCCCACCGTGATCGCGTCGTGGGGCGACTCGCTGACCTTGGTAAAGCCGCTCAGGCCGCCTTCTTTCTTGATGGTGGTCATCTGGTCGCGCCGCCCGGTCAGAATCTTGTGAGCGTACGCCTGATGGCCCACGTCGAACAGGATCCGGTCACGCGGCGAGTCCAGCACGTAATGCAGCGCGGTAATGACCTCCACGGCCCCCAGGCTGCTCGCCAGGTGCAGCCCGCCCTGCGAACACACCCGCACGATCTCGTCGCGCAGTTCCTGCGACAGTTCGGGTAGTTGCTCGCGCGACAGCTTTTTGAGGTCCTGTGGGCTGCTGATCTCGTCGAGCAGCGGCGTGCCCACGATAGCCCTGGGCAGCGCCTGTGGCCTGGAGTTCTCGGTCACTTCCCACCGACTTTGGAGGTGAAGTTGCGGCCCGTCATCAGCAGGGCTTCGGGCGTGCGGACATCGCCCACATACGGCGTGAACCAGTACTGCTGCGCCGCCGGAAACAGGCCGCCCACCGTGTCGGTGATCTGGCGGGTCACGACCCACACGTTGTAGGTCCCGGCGGGTGTCTTGACCTGGCGGTAATCCTGCACGTCGTAGCGGTACTTCAGGGTGCCGTTGGCCTGCACCTTGCCCGCGTCGTCGGACACGGTGATCTGGCTGTTGCCTTCCCAGCTCAGGCCGACTTTCCAGGCCCCTACCGCCGGGGCTTCCTGCCAAGCCGGATTCAGGCTGATGGTCACGCCGGGCTTACGCATGCCGAACAGTTTGACGCCGCTGTTGTCTACCGTGCGGTACCACGTCTGCTCGGCGCCGCGCCCGGTCATCTGGGCAGCCAGCACCGGGATGCCGTTGAACACGGTCGGCCCGAGCTGCTTGACGACGTAGGGCGCTTCGGTCGAAACGTCGCCTTCGGGCAGGTAGGTCCAGGCCAGCCCCGTTTCACTGGGATAAAACGACACGCTGCTGAAATTGGTGGTCGAGGTGACCACGGTGCCGCGCTGCTGCTGGCGCGGCGCACAGCTGCTCAGCGCGGCGGCGAGGACAGCGGTGGTCACCATAAGCAAGCGGGAAGCGGAAGGCATCATGGGCATCATTCTGTCAGCTTGTCCTTTTTAAGACCGTATGACAAGGGTCAAAAGGATGAGCGTTCTGTCATGTTCAGTCGGTGTGCGCCCCATAGGTCACAAAAAGACAAAAAAGAGAGACAGGCGTTTAGCCCGTCCCTCCCTAGAAATCAGTTCTGAAAGCTTACTGGCCGTTGCCCTGAACTTTGGCCTTGAGCGCGGCCAGGGCGTCGTCCACGTCCTTGTCGCGGCCCAGGTCCTTGAGCTGCGCGTCGAAGTCGCCCTCGGTACGCAGCTGGGTCAGGGCCTTGTTGCGGTCTTCCATCCCCGCGACCTTCTGTTCCATGTCGTTGAAGGCGTTCATGGCGCCGCCTGCCTGGTCGAAGCCCGAGACTTTTTCCAGGGTGGCCCCGGCCTGAGCGGTCTTCTGACGAGCCGCCAGCAGGGTCTGCTTGGACTGCATCTCGTCGATCTTGGCTTCCAGGGCCCGCAGCTGGGTCTTAAGCTGGTCGATGGTGCTCTGCTGAATCTGCTGCTGTTCCTGGAACCCTTTGGCGAGGTCCTTGTGGTTCTGGGCGCGGCGCAGGGCTTCGCGGGCCAGGTCCTCGCTGCCGCCGCGCAGGGCTTCTTCGGCCTTCTTCTCGTATTCGGCGGCCAGGGTGCTGTTGGTGTTGGCTTCGCGTTCCAGCTTGGCGGCCTGGGCCATGGCACTGGCGACTTCGCTACGGGCATCACCGTAAGCGCCTCGCATATCGCGCAGCGCCTGGTCGATGATCTTGGCGGGGTCTTCCGCCTTGGAAATCAGGTCGTTGACATTGGCACGCAGCAGTCGGGATAAGCGGTCAAGAATAGTCATAGTTGTTCCTCCTACATCCATCATTACGCAGCCTGCCCGCCAAAGGTTCCATACGACTTCACCCCGCGCCCTTTTCTCAAGGTACGCTGAAGAGATCATGAACCAGACTGGAGAGCGCCCCGGAATCAACCGCGCCACGTTGACCATCGTGGTGACCATTCTGGTGCTGCTGGTGGCGGCTGGGGCCAGAAGTGCGCCGGGCGTGTTCCTCAAGCCGATCCAGGGCGACACCGGTTTTCAGGGCTTCCGCAAAGTCGGTTCAATTTTGAACTCGGTGTAAATACTAATGGATGCCCCAGAGAAAAATCCCGATTTCATCAGGAACCAAGTTTCATTCAAGCGGCAGGATTTCTGTTTATCCCGTAATACTGGTTACCTGTTATTCGTTTTTGGGACTTTGCGGTTGCCCTGCACCGGTTTTTCCATTTCGACCCTGAGTAATGCCGTCAGCGTGGGGCTGCTGCTGTTCGGCTTCGGTGCGCCCCTCAGTGGTTTTCTGATGGACCGCTACGGCCCGCGCCGGGTCGCCAGCGCCGGGCTGCTGATCGTGACCGTGTCGTTCGCGCTCAGTGCCCTGATTCATACCGAGTGGCAGCTGTACGTGCTGTGGGGGGCGCTGAGTGGCATCGGCACCGGGCTGGCGGGCAGCGTGCTGGGGGCCACCGTCGCCTCACGCTGGTTTCAGGCCCGGCGCGGGCTGGTCACCGGGATTTTCGGTGCGGCGACCAGTGCCGGGCAGCTGATGTTCATTCCGCTGCTGACGCTGGCGGCCAGGGGCGGAGACTGGCGCGTGGCGAGCCTGGGGATCGGGGCGCTGGCGCTGGTGCTGCTGCCCGTGTTCTGGCTGCTGGTGCGCGACCGGCCCTCCGAGGTGGGCATGGGCCTGGACGGGGCGCGGCTCGATCCGAACGTGGCCGTGGTGCCTCCCGCCAAGCCCGACGGCGGAATTATGCGTCAGGCCCTGAAATCCAAAGACTTCTGGCTGCTGAGCGCCACCTTCTTCGTCTGTGGGTTTACCAGTAACGGCATCATCGGCACACATTTCATCTCGTATTGCAGCGACATCGGCCTCAGTGCTGGATACGCCGCTGGAATGCTGGCGATCATGGGGGCCTTCAATTTCGTGGGCACCATGGGCAGCGGTTACCTGACTGACCGCTACGACCCGCGCTTTTTGCTGGCGGTCTATTACGCCTTCCGGGGCCTGAGCCTGCTGGTACTGCCGATGCTGCCCCCTGGCACCAGTCTGCTGGTCTTTGCCGTGCTGTTCGGCCTCGATTACATCGCCACGGTGCCGCCGACCGTTTCGCTGACGGCCAAGCGCTTCGGCGCGGCGAACGTGGGCACGGTGTACGGCTGGGTCTTCTGTGCCCACCAGATCGGCGCGGCGCTGGCGACTTCGCTCGGCGGCGCAGTGCGGCAAAGCCTCGGGCACTACGGCCCGGCGTTTGTGGCCTCGGGGATTCTGGCAGTGCTGGCGGCCATTCTGGCGCTCGGCGTGACCCGGCCCGCGCCTCAGCGTCCAGCGACCGTACCGGCCTGAAGTGACAGCAAGAAGAAGGGCACACCACTTAGCCAGGTGTGCCCTTTTCTGTTGGTGCCGGTTTACTGGAAAATAATGGGGGTCACGCCCACGCTGTCGGGGCCACAGGCAATCGTGATGCCCTTGCCCGCGTCGGTCGTGGTGCAGCCCAGCGCCCGCAGGCCCGAAACGGGGTAGATCAGGTTCTTGCCGTCGCTGACGGGGGCCAGGGGCAGATCCACGTTGCCGCCCGCCCGCTGCGCCGTTTTCGAGCCGGAGGTGATGGTAATGGCCGTCTGGCCCGCCACGTTCATGCGGTACTTGCCGCCGCCCAGGTTGACCACGTTGACCACGCCCGCCAGGTCCCTATCGAGCAGGTAAGGCTGCCCCTTGACGACTCCGGCGGGCGCAGCAGGCTTGGCCGCCGCTTTGACCGTAATTCCGTCGATGACCACCAGCGACTCGGTGGGCGTCAGGGCGCTGAGCAGCACGAAGGCCCCCAGATTGCCGTTCGGGCTGTCGCGGACCAGCAGGCTGCTGGCCTTGCCGGAGGTTTTCCAGTCACCCAGGACCAGATTGCCCAGGCTGGACTTGATGGTGGGTTGCAGGCTGCTGGCGGCGGTCTTGACGTACAGACACACCGCCTGCTTGCTGACTTTCAGGCTGGCCGGGCACTTCAGGAACTGGCCCTTGATGGCCCGGTTGACCGTGATGGCAGTGGCGCTGGCTGACGGGCTGGTCACCCCGGAGGCTGCTACCGTGCCAGCGCGGGGAGCCGCTGAAGTGGTGACGGGGGCCGGAGCCGCCGCTTTGGCAGGCGTGGGCGCAGCGGTGACTCCCGTTGGCTGGGTCGTCTGGGCAGAAGCAGCAGCACCAATCAGCAGCAGATTGAGCGTCAGGAGAGTCCTGAATTGAGTTTGAAAACGCATGGGAACATCTTAGTGGCCCCGCATGAGAACGTCACTCATATGCCGTGCCCAGAAAAAGCGGCCTGGTGAGGTCAGCCCTGTTCAGGAGTGTTTCCAGCTCTTGTCTGAAGCTCTGCGGAAGTGTCTTTGAAATAGTCTGTAGGCCGATACTAAAGGAAGTTTCAGACTCCAATAAAACCGCTCCGAGCAATTAAAATCTCTGTGAAAGTTCTTTTTGCGGAAAACAGACAAAAATATCAGATAATATCCAGCTAATGACCGGGCGTTCCCCTAAGTCGTGAACAGTTTCACTGTGAGCATGAGAGCAGAACAGTATGTTTCGGCGCGTGGTCACTCAACCTTCACGTCCTGTCCGTGCGCGTAATGCTGAAGAAAAACAGCAGCGGCGCGGGCAGATTCTAGCTTCTGCCGAACGGCTCTGGCAGGTTACCTCCTACGGCGAATTGAGCATGAATCAGGTGGCACGTGAAGCCAGTCTGGCGAAGGGAACGCTGTACCTGTATTTCGACACCAAGGAAGAGCTGTTTCTGGCGCTGCTGACCGAACACCTGAATGCCTGGTTCGAAGAGTTCGAGCGCCTGGCGAGTTTACGTCCGCCCCAGAACGGTGACGATATCGCCGATCTTCTTATTCAGTTGATCGGCGGGCATGAACCGCTGCGGCGTCTGCTGCTGCTGCTGGGTACGGTGCTCGAACGGAATGTGCAGCCCGAAAGTGTGCGCCGGTTTTACCGGGGGCTGCGGCAAAAGCTTCCACCCGTCATAACCCGGTTGCCTCTGCGCCCCGATCAGACGATGTATCTGCTGATGCAGGTGCACGCCCTGGTAGTCGGCTGGCATCAGGTGGCCGAAACCAATATGCAGATGCGGATGGCTGAGGCGTATGGCCTGCCCAAAGAGTACCAGCGCCCTTCCTTCGAGCAGGGTTTCGGGTTTGCGGTGCGGGCTGTTATCAAGGAGATAGAAGGCCTAAGCGAACCACTGTAAAGCTTCGGTAAACGGGGGCAATTCAAGCCCCCCGTTCTGGTCTTCCGGAGAGGCGAAGCAAAATTCAATGCGTATCAGCCTGTATTCCGGACCCCGGCGGCCACTCCCTGCAAGGTCAGCATCAGGGCGCGTTCATACTCGTCCAGGCCGCCCTCGGTGCTGCGGGCACGGCGCAGCAACTCGACCTGAATGCGGTGAATCGGGTCGATGTACGGGTTACGCAGCTTGATGCTTTCGCGCAGGCGCGGCTCGTTTGCCATCAGTTCGGCGCCCACGACCTGCTGCACGAGGTCCACCGTCTGCTCGAAGGTCCCGCGAATATGCTCGGCCAGGCGCGTGCTGCCCTCGGCTGGGCTGACCAGCGTGAGGTACTCGCTGAAAATGAGGGGGTCGCTCTTGGCGAGGCTCATCTGCGCGTTGTCGAGCACCGTGCGGAAAAAGGGCCACCCGGCGTACATCTGGCGGGCCTGTTCGGCCCCGATGGTTTCCAGGCCCTCGCGCAGCCCGTACCAGCCCGGCAGGTTGGCGCGGTCCTGCGTCCAGCTCATGACCCAGGGAATGGCGCGGAGGTTGCTCAGCGTGGGCGCACCCGGGCGGCGCACCGGGCGGCTGGCGATGTTCAGGCGCGAGATCTCGTGAATGGGCGTGACCTGCTCGAAGAAGGGCAAAAAATCCGCGTCTTGCACGAACTGGCGGTAGGCTTCGGCGCTGGCGGCCGAGGCGCGGTCCAGCGCGGTCATCCACTCGGCGGGCGGGTCCTGAGCAGGCCGGGCGGCGGCCAGGATCAGGCCGTAGAGCGCCTGTTCCAGATTGCGGCGGGCCATGACCGGGTGGCTGTACTTGTCGGCCAGCGCCTCGCCCTGCTCGGTGATGCGGATGCCCACGTCGATGGTTCCGGCGGGCTGCCCCAGAATCGCGCGGCTGGCCGGGCCGCCCCCGCGCCCGATGCTGGTGCCGCGCCCGTGAAAAAAGCGCCAGTGGACGCCCGCCCGCTGGCACACCGCGCTGATCTTGCGCTGGGCCTCGTGCAGCGCCCAGTTGGCGGCCAGAAACCCCGCGTCCTTGTTGCTGTCGCTGTAGCCCAGCATGATTTCCTGCATGTCGGTGCCCAGCACGGCGCGGTATTCGGGCAGCGACAGCAGCTCCCAGACGATGCGGGGGCCGTTCGTCAGGTCGTCGAGCGTCTCGAACAGCGGCACCGGCAGCACCCGGAACCCCACCTCGCGGGCCAGCAGCAGCGGTTCAAGGATGTCCGACACGCTCTCGGCCATGCTGATGACGTAGTGACCGAACGCCTCGGGGCCGACCACTTTTGCGGCGGCCTGTACCTCGCGGATAGGCCCGATCACCCGTTCGAGGTCCTCGGGCAGCGCCTCACCCGCGGGCCACAGCGGACGGCGGGAGCGCAGTTCACGGGTCAGCAGTTCCAGTTTGGCGTGTTCCGGCAGGTTCAGGTAGTCATTCTCCAGGCCCGCCGCCCCCAGCAGCTGCGCCACCGCCGCGCCGGTCAGGCCGCTGTGCTCGCGGATATCCAAGCTCACGAGGTGCTGCCCGAACACGCGGGCCAGCGTCAGCAGGGGCGTCAGCAGCTGGTCGGCGGTGCGGCGCTGGCCGTCCGCGATCAGGCGCGTTCGCAGGGCTTCCAGGCGCGGCAGAAGGTCCACCGCCTCGCCGTCGCGCACGGCGTTGTGCAGTTCGCGCAGCTCGGTGCGGTAACTCTCGTGGCCTTCTTCTTCCTGGCCTTCCTCCTGGCTCAGGTCGGTATACGCCTGCCGCACCGCGCCCAGCAGCAGTTCGCGGGCCCGTTCGCGGTGAACCTGCAGCGTGTCGTGGGTGGCCTGCGGGGTCACGTTCGGGTTGCCGTCGCGGTCGCCGCCCATCCACGAACTGAACCGCAGCGGCAGTCTGGCGTCGGTGCTCTGGCCGTACACGTTCTGAAAGGCCCGCTGGAGGTCGTGCTGGAGGGGCGGCAGCGCCTGGGCAATGCTGGAAACATAGTGCAGCCCGCCCTTGACCTCGTCGAGCACGGTGGGCTTGAGGTGCCGCAGCTCCGGCGTGCTCCACAGCGCCTCGACGTGCGCGGCGATGCGGTCCACGCTGGTGGGGTCGTCCTCGAGGTGCGGGATGTCGCGGGCCACCGCCGAGAGGTGATTGCGCACGGTGCGGCGGCGCATCTCGGTGGGGTGGGCGGTGAAGGTCAGTTCCAGTTGCAGGCGCGAGAGCAGGGCCTCGGCGTCGGCGGCGTTCAGGCCCTGGGCCTTCAGCTCGGTCAGGGCCTGTTCCAGGCTCTGTGAGCGCACCCCGGTCTGGGTCCGCAGCACCCGCACGCGCTCGTACTCCTCGGCCAGGTTGACTAGCTGGAAGTACCACGTAAAGGCGCGGGCCAGGTTCGAGGCGTCGGCGGCACTCAGGCCCGCGATCATCCCGCGCAGGGCTTGGTCGTCTCCGCCGCCTCGAACCTCGCGCACCAGGGCGCGGGTCTGCTCGACCAGATTGAAAAAGCCCTCGCCTTCCTGTTCTTTTAGCACCTGTCCAAGCGTGCGGCCCAGCAGATTGACGTCTTCACGAATGCCCATAGTGTCCTCCCGAGGCCCGCAGCGTTGGAAGCGCTTACGCTTTTTCCTCAATGTAACGGTAACGCTCCGCGGCCACGGCCCGGCCCCCCTCTATCTGCACAACCACGCCGTTTAACTCGGCGCGGCCCTCGGCGACGCCGAAACGGTGGGGCAACTCGGTCACGAAACGCTGGATGGGGCCTGCCGGGTCTGAGCCGATCACGCTGTCGTGCGGCCCGGTAAATCCGGCGTCGGTCTGGTAGGCGGTGCCCCCCGGCAGAATGCGGGTGTCGGCGGTGGGCACGTGGGTATGCGTGCCGATCACGGCGGCCACCCGCCCGTCCAGATGCCAGCCGAGCGCCATCTTCTCGCTGGTGGCCTCGGCATGAAAATCCACGAACACGCTGCCCAGGCCGGGCTGTTCGAGCAGTTCGTCTATGGCCCGGAACGGGTTGGCGACCGAGTCCATGAAGACGCGCCCGAGCAGGTTGACCACCGTCAGTTTCTCGCCCCCCACCTCGAAGGTGCGCCAGCCCACGCCGGGGGCGCCAGGGTCGGAGTAGTTCAGCGGGCGCACGATGGGAAACGCGGCCTCGTCCTGCATCATCGAAAAGATGTCGCGGTGGTGCCAGGCGTGGTTGCCCAGCGTGAGGCAGTTGGCCCCAGCCTGCAAAGCGCCCCTGGCCGCGTCGCGGTGAACGCCGAAGCCGCCCGCCGAGTTCTCGACGTTCACAATGACGAAATCAAACTGCTGACGAATGGTCGGCAGGTGGCTCTGAAGTACCCGGCGGCCCGGTTGCCCGAACACATCCCCGATAAAAAGCACGCGCATGGCGGCAGCATAGCGGCTGGGGGCAGGGCAGGCACCATACAGGAGTCATTCTGTCTTGAACAGAATTGGCGTTTGGCGCTATCCTGCCTGCCATGTCCCGTGCGCCTCAGCTCGAAACCATTCCTGTAACGGGAGGCGTCAACAAGGTCCGCTTCCGGTCGGATAGCGGCTTTACCGTGATGACCGCCCGCATCCGCAACAGCGAGGGCGAGGACCCCGACGCCACCGTGATCGGCGTGATGCCGCCCCTCGACGCGGGCGACACCTTCAGCGCCGAGGTGGTTATGGAGGAACACCGTGAGTACGGCTACCAGTACCGCGTCCTGAACATGGTGCTGGAGGCGACCCCGGTAGACCTGACCGAAGAAGGCGTGGCGGCGTACCTTGAGGCGCGAGTGGGCGGTGTGGGCAAGGTGCTGGCGGGCCGGATCGCCAAGACGTTCGGCGCGGCGGCCTTTGACCTTCTGGAATCTGACCCCGACAAACTGCTTCAGGTGCCCGGCGTGACCCAGAGCACGCTGCACAAGATGGTCAGCAGCTGGAGTCAGCAGGGCCTGGAGCGCCGTCTGCTGGCCGGATTGCAGGGCCTGGGCCTTAGCATCAGCCAGGCGCAGCGGGCGGTGAAGCACTTTGGCGAACAAGCGCTCGAACGCCTTCAGGCCGACCTCTTTGCCATGACCGAGATCGAGGGCATCGGCTTTCTCAGCGCCGACAAGCTCTGGCAGGCGCAGGGAGGGGAACTCGGCGATCCGCGCCGCCTAACCGCCGCCGCCGTGTACGCGCTGCAACAGGCCGCGCAGCAGGGCGGGCACAGCTTTTTGCCGCGTGACCGGGCCGAGCGCGGCGTCATGCACTACACCCGCGTCAGCGCCGAGCAGGCCCGGTTGGCCGTCGATACCGCCGTCGAACTCGGGCGACTGGCCGACGACGAAGCGCCGCTGTTTAGCAATCAGACTTCTGCCCCGGCTGTCGCTGGGGGTCAGGGCCGCATCTACATGCCGCACGTCTTGCGGGCCGAGAAGAAACTGGCCGGGCTAATCCGTACCCTGATCGCCACGCCCCCCGCAGGCGAGGATTGGACGGTGCCCAAAGGTTCGGCGCGGGGCCTCTCGGCCGAGCAGGCGGGCGTCTTGGACCTGCTTACCGAGCACCGTCTGGTGATTCTTACGGGTGGCCCCGGCACTGGCAAAAGCACCACCACCCGCGCCGTGGCCGACCTCGCCGAAAAGCTGGGGCTGGAAGTCGGGTTGTGCGCTCCCACCGGCAAGGCGGCGCGCCGACTGGGTGAAGTGACCGGGCGCAGCGCCAGCACCGTTCACCGGCTGCTGGGGTACGGCCCGGCGGGCTTCCGCCACAACCACCTCGAACCC
>JAGLBK010000081.1 GCA_018260275.1 Deinococcus sp. | reverse complement strand
GTGGCAACGAAATCACGGTGCGCCTCAGTAATCCTGACGTGCGCCGCACCTTCTGCGCCATTGCCCGCATTGAAAACTTTGGTGGAGAAATCCAGATTACCAAAGAGGAACGCTACTTCTACGGCCACGCCGATTGCGACGAACATTACGGCTTCGGCTTTCGCTGGGGAGCGGGCAGCAAATGATGCAGGCAGGCGAGCGAAAATCACTGGCCGACCTGGGCCTGAGCGAACGTCTAGAGGTGCGTGCCGAGTGCAATCTGCACGGCACCGACTTCAGCGCGTTCGGGCTGCAGGGCGGCAAGCTGGCGGACGACCGCTACATGGTCTTTTACAACCAGCCGCGCAGCCCTGAGGGGGCGATTGCCCTGCGGCCTTCCGGCGAGTTCACCTTTGATTTGCGAGCGCTACCGCCCGCCGTGGACGAGGTCTATCTGACCGCCACCCACGATGAGTTACCCCTGAGCCACGCGGGCCGCCTGAGCGTGAGCTTCGGGGCGCATACCTTTGAAGTAAAGCCCTACCTGAAGGCTGAGAAAGCCGTGATGTTACTGCGGCTCTACCGTCACAGCGGCGGCTGGCGGCTGGCAACGGTGGCGCAGGGCTTCAACGGCGGGCTGGCCGCGCTGGTACAGCACTTCGGGGGCGAGGTGGCGGAGGAGAAAGCAGTTGCCTCCAAACCCGTCCCGGTTCCAACTGTTTCGCTCAAGAAAGTAACCCTGGGTAAAAGTCAGCAGGTCACTCTAGCCAAATCCTCAAAAGTGGAAGTCGCTTTGGAGTGGACTGGGAACGGCGACCTGGATTTATATGCCTTTTATATCCTCAAGAATGGGAGTAGTGGAAAGGTTTATTACCGGGACTTAGGAAGCGAAAGTAAGCCCCCATTTATCACGCTGGATGGTGACAGCAAAGTTCCTGGTAAAGAGACAATTACCATTCATCGTCCAGAGAGTTTAAGATATGTTCTTATTTCTGCTTATAGCGCCGTGGAGAATGGCTTCGGGGCGTTTCGTTCCTATAAGCCACGCGCAATTGTAACCGATAATCATGGCAATGAGACTATTTTACCCGTTCTAAACCGCAACACCTTCTCTTACTGGGTAGCGTTGACACATATGGATTTTAGCTCTCCCAACGAATATATTATTAAGCATGTAGAAACTTATAGTCGCTCCGGGGTCGAAAATAGTCCGGTACTTCATCCAGATGGCAAATTTGAGATGAATAAGGGGCCAGTCGAATTCAAGTCCAAGCCTCTGGGCCTCTAGTAAACATTCGCCTTTACCACCTCATTCTCAATAAGGAGAAACTATTATGCCTATCTCACTGCAAAAAGGTCAGCAAATTTCACTCGCCAAGGAAGCCGGGCCGTCCCTGACCAACGTGGTCATGGGCCTGGGCTGGGACGCCGCCAAGAAAAAGGGCTTCTTCGGCTTCGGCGGCGGTAGCCAGGACATCGACCTGGACGCCAACGCGCTGCTGTTTGACGGCAGTGGGCAACTGCTGGACGTGGTGTGGTTCCGCCAACTGCAAAGCAAGGACGGCACCATTCGCCATAGCGGCGACAACCGTACCGGTGCGGGCGACGGTGACGACGAGACCATCAGCGTCGACCTCTCGCGCCTGCCGGCTAATGTGCAGACGGTGATTTTCAGCGTCAACAATTACAGCGGCCAGGATTTCAGCCAGGTAGAGAACGCCTACTGCCGTATGGTCAATGCCCAGGGCAACGCCGAAATCGCCCGCTATAACCTCTCGGCCCAGGGCGGCCACAGCGCCATGATTCTGGCGAGCCTCAAACGCAGCGGCAGCGACTGGACGATGACCGCCATCGGCACGACCAGCCGGGGCCGCACCTATCAGGACAACCTGCCTGACATGCGGCCATACGTCTGAGCCATATCCCATACTCTCAATCCCACATTCATTCTTAAAAGGAGCACCCACATGGCACTATCACTGCAAAAAGGCGGCAACATCTCCCTCTCCAAAGAAGCCCCGAACCTGCGCCGCATCCTGGTCGGCCTAGGCTGGGACCCCCGCTCCACCGACGGGCAGGCCTTCGACCTCGACGCCAGCGCCTTCCTCCTGGGAACTAACGGCAAGGTGCGCGGCGACCACGACTTTATTTTCTACAACCAGAAGACCAGCAGCGACGGCAGCGTGGAGCATACCGGCGACAACCTGACCGGCGAGGGCGACGGCGACGACGAGAGCATCAAGGTTGACCTGTCGCGCGTGCCCGCCGACATTGACAAGATTGCCGTGGCCGTGACCATCCACGAGGCCGAGCAGCGCCGCCAGAACTTCGGGCAGGTGGGCGGCTCGTTTATCCGCATCGTCAATGACGAAACCAGTCAGGAACTGACCCGCTATGAACTGGGCGAGGATTTCTCCACCGAAACCGCCGTTATCTTCGGTGAAATCTACCGTCACGGCAGCGAGTGGAAGTTCCGCGCCGTGGGCCAGGGCTACACGGGCGGCCTGGGGCCAATGGCTAAAAATTACGGCGTGAATATCTAATAAAGATTCCGATTGAAGCCAAAACTGCTGGCTTCAATCCGAGCGGATGCGAGTAGGAAAAGATATGGATTCTGCGGTATGGAGCCACGGCTGGCTCTTTTCCAGGTGTGGCGAAATTGAGCGGAATCCGTATAAGCGTCAGCATCAAAAAAGTGTTTGTGGGGGCCACCACGCCTCCACTTTTTCATGAGGAGTGTAGATGAAGTCAACCATTCGGGAATTTTTTGGTCTTTCTATCGTGGTCACGCTGGTCTGCCTCGCGGTGGCAGCCTGGGACGGCTACGCACGCGGGGGGCACACCCTATCGGCGCTGGGAAGTGCGCTGGTTATCGCCCTGTTGCTGGGCGTGCTGGAAGTCTCGCTGAGCTTTGATAACGCCGTAGTCAACGCCAGCGTGCTGCGCGACATGTCCTCCAAATGGCAGCAGCGCTTCCTGACCTGGGGGATGCTGATTGCCGTCTTCGGGATGCGGTTTATCTTCCCTATCGTGATTGTGGCGCTGACCTCGGGGATGGGCCTGATGGAAACGGTGCGCGAGGCGTTCGGCAACCCGGAAACCTACGCCCACCATCTGGAACAGGCGCATGTGACCATCAGCGCCTTCGGCGGCACCTTCCTGATGATGGTGTTCCTGAAGTACTTCATGGACCCCGACAAGGAAGAACACTGGCTGACCCGCCTGGAAAGCCGCCTGTCGAACATCGGCAAGCTGGACACCATCCAGTCGGTGCTGGTCGGCGCACTGCTGCTGTTCCTGGTTCATAGCGTGGTGGCCCCCGCCGAGCAGCTGGCTGCACTGACCGCCGGATTTGTGGGGCTGCTGGTTTACCTGGCGATGGACGCGGTCGGCAACTACTTTGAGACCGACAACCTGACGGCCAAGGCGGGCGCGGCGGGCCTCAGCTCGTTTATTTATCTGGAAGTTCTGGATGCCAGCTTCTCGCTGGACGGGGTGATTGGAGCCTTCGCGCTGACCAAGGACATCATGTTGATTGCGGCTGGCCTGACGATTGGGGCCATGTTCGTGCGTTCGCTGACCCTGATGATGGTGAAAAAGGGCACGCTGGAGGCTTACCGCTTTCTGGAACACGGCGCACACTACGGCATCGGCGCCCTGGCGACCATCATGTTGATTAGTATGAACCGCAATGTTCATATTCCCGAAGTAGTCACGGGCCTGATTGGCGCGGGCTTCATCGGGTTGGCGGTCTGGAGCAGCTTGCGGGCCAACCGGGCAGAGGCTTAAGCCCCTCTCCTCTGGCCAGACTCCTCTCTGATACAAGCAAAACAGCTCGGCAGCGCCTTACCCGCGCTGTTTTTTTTGGCCTGGCTTCCTGGGCAACAGTTGAAGAGGCACCAGATCAGAAAAACATGAAACTATTCAGCCCTGGAGGCGCATGAGCAACAACAAAAAAACTATGGCCTGGTGGCAGCCGCCGCAGGTGATGCGCAGCCACGACGCCAAGCGGGTCACCTGGCTGGAACTCTTTTTCGACCTGATTTTTGTGGTGGTCATCTCGCGGCTGGCGCATCACCTCTCGCTGCACCCCGATTCTCACACGCTGGGGCAGTTTGCACTGCTGTTTATCCCGGTGTGGTGGACGTGGATTGGCGTGGTCTATTACAACGAGCGCTTCGAGACCTTCGACCTCAGCTTCCGCGTGTTCACCTTTCTGCAGCTGCTAGCGGTAGGCGCGATGGCCGCCAACGTGGAGGAGGGCCTGGGCCATACGCAGTTCGGCTTTGCGCTGGCTTACACTTTTGGTCGTGTACTGCTGGCGGGCATGTGGCTGCGGGCAGGCTGGTATAACCCGGCCTTCCGGCGTATTACCGACACCTTCACCCTGGGATTTGGAATCAGTGCGCTGCTGTGGCTGCTGGGGGCCTTCCTGCCGGGGCCGCCGGGACTGCTTCTCAAGGGCGCGGGCCTGGTGATTGACCTGGCGACGCCGCTGCTCAACTTTCGCGCCGAGTCACAGCACTTCGATATGGAGTTGCGTAAGCTCCCCGAGCGCTTTGGCCTGTTCGTGCTGATTGTGCTGGGCGAGAGCCTGACCGGCGTGGTCAATGGCCTGGGCGACGTTGCACACGCCGATTTTCAGACGCTGCTGCGCTTCGGGCTGTCCATGCTGCTGGGCTTCGGGCTGTGGTGGATTTACTTTGATTCGATTGGCCGCCGCGAGCCGCAGGCCCGGCCTGTGACGGTGTTTGCCTGGGCTTACCTGCACCTGCCACTGGTGCTGGGCATCGTGATGCTGGGGGCCATGACCCGGTACGCGGTCACGGTGGGCATGGAAGCCGTGCCGGAGGGCGTGCGCTGGATGATGGCGGGCGGCCTCGCCCTTTACTTCGTGTCCACGGCGCTGCTGGAATACACCGTGGACAACGACCACGTTCAGGAGCGCTCGTTCATTACCCCGCTGCGGCTGGCGACCGCGTTGCTGGCCCTGCTGACGCCGCTGCTGCCGCTGCCTGTCGCGGGACTGGTAGCGGTGCTAGTCGCGCTGCTGGGCTTTCATATGGTGCTGGGCCTGCGGGCGTGGTACGCCAGTGAGTATGTGGGCCGGCAGGACATTCACTAGAAGGAGAACCATGCCCCACCAACGAATAGACGTGCACCACCACATCCTGCCGCCGCCTGTGGTGGCCTCGTTCCGCGAACTGGGCTTCGAGGGCGTGGGCGGCGTCCCCTTTCCCGAATTCGACCTCGCGCAGACGCTGGAGATGCTGGCCGGGCGCTCTATTGCGCGGGCGGTGGTCAGCCTCGGGGACGTGGGGCCGACCTTTGCCAGGGCCAACGACGCTGTGCGGATTTCGCGGCAGTACAACGACTTTATGGCAGACTTGCAACGGAATCACCCGCAATTCGCCGCCTTTGCCACGCTGCCGCTGCCGCATCTGGACGAAAGTCTGGCCGAGCTGACCCGCGCCTGCGACGAACTGGGCCTGCACGGGGTGATGCTGCTCTCCAGCAGCGAGGGGATTTACCCCGGCGACCCGCGCCTCGACCCGCTGCTGGAGGAACTTGACCGCCGCGCCGCCATGGTCTTCGTGCATCCTGGTCTGCCGCCCGCCGCGCCCGGCAGTCAGCTCAGGCTGCCCGGTTTTCTGCTGGAATTCGCCTTCGAGACGACCCGCGCTGCGACCAACCTGCTGCTGAGTAACGTGCCCGAGCGCTTCCCACGCATCCGCTTTGTACTGGCGCACGCGGGCGGCACGCTACCTTATCTGGCCTCGCGGCTGATTCTGGGGCAGACCAATCTGGAAGTGTTGCAAAATGGCCGGGCGGCTGCGCCCCTCAGCGACGATCAGCTCGGTCACAACGCCCTTGACCGCGCCGCAAAGCTACGGGCCGGATTGCGGAGTTTTTACTATGACACCGCACTTTCGACGGTGCCGGGGCCGCTGCAACTGGTGCATGACCTCGCCGGAACTGAGCATCTGGTCTTCGGCACCGACTTTCCTTTCGTGCGCGGGGCGGCCCTCGATGTGGCCGAGCAGTTCTTTGCCGGGCAGAACTTGACCGCCGCCCAGCGCGAACAGATCACCCGCAGCAACGCGCTTTCTCTCTTTCCCCGGCTGGCCTGATTGCCCCACCAGGGAGACCCACATGGACAGAATCACCCGCATGCAAAGCAAATACCGCCAACTGTTTGGCGAACCCAACCCCAGCGCCCCGCAGACCGACCCTGAATTCATGGCGATCTTGCAGCACCTGATCTTCGGTGAGGTGTTCTTTACCGGCGACCTGAGCGACCAGGAACGCGAACTGATCACCGTGGTGGTGCTGGCGGTCAATCAAACGCTGCCACAGCTGAAAGCCCACACCGCCGCCGCGCTCAATGTCGGTGTAACCCCGCTGGAAGTGCGCGAGGTCGTGTACCAGTGCGCCCCCTTCATCGGCTTTCCCAAAACGCTGAATGCTGTGGCGGTCATCAACGAGGTGTTCAAGGAACGCGGCATAGAGCTGCCTTTGCCTGAACAGGGCACCACCAGCGAAGCTGACCGCTTCGAGCAGGGCCAGGCCATCCAGCAGCCCATCTACGGCAACGAAATCCGCGAGGGACTCAAGGGGCTGCCGGAGTCTCTGCGCGACGCGATGCCGGACTTTTTGACTGCCTTCGGCTTTGGCGATTTTTACACGCGGGGCAGCCTGGATACCGCGCAGCGTGAACTGCTGGTGCTGTGCATCCTGGCGGCGCTGGGCGGGGTGGACGCGCAAATCAGTGCACATGCGCGGGGCAATCTGCAGGTGGGCAACAGCCTGGAAAAGCAGCTGACGGCGCTGATTCACTGCTTCCCTTACATCGGTTTTCCCCGCGCCCTGAACGCTATCCGTAAGGTGCAGGAGGCTGGGGAGAGAGCTGAATGACGGACTGTGCCACCATGACCCCGCGCAAGCTTGTGAAGTGAAATTGCAAAGCTCAGGATTTGCCCGTAGAAGGCCCCTTATCGGGCAGCGTGAAAGAGAACGTGCTGCCCTGACCCGGAACGCTCTGTAACCACAGGTTCCCCCCATGTTGCTCGGCGGCGCTGCGAACGATAGCCAGGCCGATGCCACTGCCTTCAAAAATCTCGTTGCCGTGTAACCGCTGGAAAACATCGAAAATGCGGTCGTGGTGCTGCGGCTCGATCCCCATACCGTTGTCCTGCACATGAAAAGTCCAGCCGAGCGCGTCTCGTTCGGCCCAGACCTTAACGTGGGGCGGGCGGCCCTCGGCACGGAACTTGATGGCATTCGAAATCAAGTTCAGAAAAATGTGGTGCAGGAGTTCCGGGTTCCCGTTGACCACCGGCAGCTCACCCTGTTCGATGCTGCCACTCGCCCGCATGACCTTGGTGCCCAGCTCCTCGGTGATGTGCTGAACGAGCTGCGCGGTATCGACAGGACTCATGGGACGGTCCATGTGATGCACCCTGGAAAAGGTCAGCAGGTCCTGAATCAGGTGCTTGAGCCGCTGCGTCGCGCCGATGGTAAAGGCCATGTAGCGGTCTGCGCGTTCGTCGAGTTGGCCCTGATAGCGTTTGGCTAACAGTTCGGTATAGCTGCTGATGGTCCTGAGCGGTTCCTGCAAGTCGTGGCTGGCGACATAAGCAAAGCGCTCCAGTTCACGGTTACTGCGCCTGAGGCTCTCGTTGGTATGCGTCAGCTCGGCCTGGGTTTCCTGGAGGAACTGTTCGCGCTGCTCGATGGCCTGGGTCATGCGGTTAAATTCGGCGGTCAGGGCGTCGAGTTCCGCAATGCCCGAGGAATTGATGGACTGCCGGTAATGGCCGCCTGCGACCTGCCGGGCTTCCTCATTGAGCGCACCGATCGTATGCGTGACCTGTCGCGCGGTTTTCCTGGCCGTCAGCAGCAGCAGCACGGCACTGGTGACCAGTCCGCCCAGGGTAATGAGTTCAGTCCACAGGAAAGAGGTGTTGTTCGTGGCAATAAAGCTGTTGAGGCGCTGGGTTTCCCGGTTCCGCATCACTTCCAGCACCGTGCGTGCCTCATTCAGGAGCCGCTGCCCCTTGCCCGTGCTGACCAGGGCGACCGCAGAGGCAAGCGACTGGCGCCGCGCCGCCAGCTCTGGCCGGGCAGCCTCGCTGTTCCACTGATTGACCTTGTTTTCGAGCAGTCTCAGGTTGGTGCGGTGAAACTGGCCTTCGCTGGCCTGGCGCAGTTCACCGATATGCCCGGTAAAGGACGCCTGAGCCGCCACATACGGCTTTAGAAAGGAAGGCTGATCGGTCAGGATAAAACCGCGCTCGCCATTTTCCATGCTGTTGAGGTCCCCAGCGACTTCCTCGATCAGTTTGAGCCGCTCCTGGGCCGCATTGACCGTCACGCTGAGCGTCGCGGTGCGGTTGATCCCGGCGATGATAGAGATACCGACCATGAGCAGCAGAATGAAAGGCGCCAGCAGGGGCCGCAGCAACACGCTGCTCAGGCGGTCGCTGCGGCCTCTGCTCTCCCCTGCTGGGGACTCGGACGGAGGAGCAGGGGCCTGTTCTGACATTCTGCTGGCGATTCTACCGGTAAGGAGCTGGCGGGTGTAGAACAGGTGATGACCTGTTTGAACCCCGACCGAAGGGAGAAGCCAAAGGTGGATGCTGGGGGAAGTGTAAGTCATCTGGGTGCTTTGCCCGGAGGACTGGAACTGTACCCGGCATCCACTTAATGGTCAGAAGAAAACTCCCAGCTGCGTCTTCGGGAAACTGGGTCAACCCGATTTTGGTTCGTAGAGGCTTCAGCGAGTGTCGGCTAAAGTAAGCCCATGCGTTTCCTTGTGGTAGAAGACGAACTGGATATCCGGCGGCCCCTCGTCGCCAGCCTGCGTGAAGCGGGCTTTGCCGTCGATGAGGCCGAGAGCGCGACGGAAGCGCACGAACTGGCCGTCAACTTTCCCTTCGATGCCTTGATGGTCGATGTCGGTTTGCCGGAGGGGCCGCTGGCGGGCTTCAGCCTGGTGCGGCAGCTCCGCAGCGAAGGCCACATCGTTCCCGTCATGTTCCTGACCGCGCGTGACGCCGTCGAGGACCGCATTACCGGGCTGGATGCCGGGGGCGACGACTACATGATCAAACCGTTTCACCTGGGTGAGGTGCAGGCCAGGCTGCGGGCGCTGGTCCGGCGTGGCCGCGCCGAAATTCAGAGCACCCGGATCTGGCACGATCTGGAATTCGACTGGACTTCACGGGCCGTGAGCCGCTCCGGGCAGCGTGTGGCCCTGACCGCCAAGGAATACTCGCTGCTGGAGGTGCTGGCCTCCCACCCAGGGCGCGTGTTTACCCGCGAGGAACTGATTGACCGCGTATGGGACGGGCGCTTCGACGCCGAATCGAATGTGGTCGACACCTACGTGCGTAATCTGCGCCGCAAACTCGGCGACGACGTGGTGCAGACGATGCGCGGCGTGGGCTACAGCTTTCCGGCTGGGGAGTAGCTCTTGACCCTCCGGGCACGCCTGACCCTGCTGACCTTCTGGGTCATGCTGATCTCGCTGCTCACCTTCGCGGGGATTGCCGGAGTGATGCTCTGGCGGGTGGAACTCGGAAGCATCGCGCGGCAGACCTCGGCGCAGGCCGACGCCCTCTTGACGATTACCACGACCGACCCGGGCGACCACCAGCTCTCACTGGCCGCCGATGACCTGCTGGAGCAAAATGGCCTGAGCGCGGCGGCCCGCATTTATGACGGGGCCGCACTGAGCTGGGCCGGAGGGGCCAACGGCCCGGATACCCTCGACCCCACCTTCCTCAGCGATCAGGAAACGCGGGTGACCCGTGCCGTCGGCAGCTATCTGGTGACCTCGCGGCGTACAGGCGACATCACTGTGCAGGTGGGGCGCAGTCTGGAACCGCTCACCCACCTGCTGCGCCGTTACGCGCTGATCGCGGCCCTGACGCTGCTGCTCCTCAGTAGTGCTGGCGGCGCACTGGTCGCCTATGAGGTGCGCCGTACCCTGCACCCCCTCGAACAACTGGCAGCACGGGTCGAACACCTTGACCAGCCCGGAGCGCTCCCGGCACAGGAGGAAAACGACGAAGTGGGCGCCCTGGCCCGCGCCCTGCAACGCAGTCTGAGTGCCCTCAGGGCCGAGCGCGAACGCGAGACGCTGTTTCTGGCGAGTGCATCCCACGAACTGCGAACACCGGTCACGGCGATGCTGGCCGACGTGCAGCACGTTCTATCGCGGGAAAGGCCCGCCGCCGAATTGAGGGCCACCCTGGAACGCACCGAGAAAACCGCCAGCCGTCTGCGGCAACTGACCGGCAACCTGATGACCCTGACGCGTGTGCAGCGGCTGACCGGTGAGCACGGCCCCGTCAAGCCCACCGACAACTTCGTCCTGCTCGACCTGCTCGAAGTGGCGGGCGAGGCCGTGGACCTGCTGCAACCCCTGGCCCTCAAGCAAAATCTCGACCTCTGGCTCGATGGACAGGCCTGTCTGGTCCGTGGGGACCGGGTCATGCTCGGCAGCGTGCTTGAAAACCTGATCGGCAACGCCATCAAATTTACGCCCAGGGACGGCGAAGTGCAGGTCCAGGTCACTCACCTGAGCAGCGGCGAAGTGCAACTGACGGTGCAGGACACTGGCCCCGGCTTTCCGGAGGGCGCACTGACCGAAGCGTTCGTGCGGGGGCAAACCAGGGTCGAGGGCTTCGGGCTGGGGCTGGCGGTGGTCCGCGAAGTCATCGAGGCACACCATGGTCAGCTGCTCCTGGGCCACTCCAGCAGCGGAGGCGCACAGGTCAGGGTGACACTGCCCTCCCCCGGCCCAGCAGCAGTGGGCTGAGCAGCGGCGGCGCCCCTCCCCGCCCAGCTTTCTCCAATCCAGACTCAGCGGCCCGATCCAGGCTAGCGGCCCAATCTATTGATAACGCGGAAAGTTGTTGTCGAATTGTAAACTCTGGACATGTCTGAGGTTTGGAAGCCACGACTCCTCAC
>JAGLBK010000080.1 GCA_018260275.1 Deinococcus sp. | reverse complement strand
AACCGCCTCCCAGCGGGTGCCGCCGCCCGCACCCAGCTCCGGACGGGCTACCAGCACCGCGCACGCCCCACATTCGCCCTCGGCGCAGCCTTCCTTGCTGCCTGTCAGCCCCTGGGAGCGCAGCCAGCCCAGCAGATTGGTCTGCGGACTGACCTGTCCCAGCGGCCTGTGCTGCCCATTGACGCTTAAAGTGAACTGCTCCATCATCCCGCCTCCTTGAAAGTGCCTCGGTCCCCGAGCCTTAAACGCCCCGACACGAAAAACTCTGCCGGAGACATGGTTAGCGCCGAGGGGGTACACGAAAGGGGCGAGCCACTGGTTATCCATGTAGAACAGCGGCCTGATTGTCGGTCCTGGTAGTTTAAACCAAAGGCCGCGCCACTGGGTAGACTGGTCGTCTATGGCAAAAGAGTCCCGGCAGGCCAAGGAGATCAGGCAGGTTCAGGGTCACGACGAGCGCAACATTGCCCGTCTGGCGCTGGCGCTGGCCCAGAACCGCGTGCCCGACACCATGCAGAGCTGGGAAAAACAGCTGACCACCGACGCGCTCGGAGCCATTCATGTCAAATGTGTGGCCCGCGCCGACGCGGTGGTGCCGCACGGCCTCGACAACGACATCATCGTGGGACTCGTCAACGCCTTTGTCGAGCAGGGGCTCCCGACCACAGGTGTATTGCAGCTCTCGGCCTACCGCCTGCTGACCCTCGCCGGGCTGCGTATCGGTGGACGGCAGTACAGTGAACTGCTCGAAAGCCTGCGCCGCCTGCAAGGGTCGACCTACGCCATCACCGATTCGTGGTTCGATGGCCGCCAGCACCAGTGGACCAGCGAGGAATTCAGCATCATCAGCAGCTTTTCCCGCGTGGACGCCACCGAACTGGCCGAGGAAATCGGGCAGCTGCGGGCCGACACCATGCTGGAAATTCAGCTGGCCCGCGCCATTACCCGCAGCGTGCGCAACGGACACCTGCGGCCCCTCGACCTGGAGTTTTATTCGCAGCTCTCGCAGCCGATGGTGCGCACGCTGTACCGCAGCCTGGAAGAGCGCCGCGCTCCGGCGGGGAAGTTGCCGACCAACGAATACACCGTACCCACCCGCACCTGGGGCGAACATCTAGGGATGCAGGGGTGGCGCCTGGACAAGATTCGCCGGGCACTGGAACCCGCCCACGAGGAACTGCTGGGCACCAAATACCTGCTGGAAGTGATTTACACCGGGCGCGGCGAGACCCAGCAGCTGACCTACCGCTTCGGCAAGGTCGCGGCCCCGGTCGACGCCGAGCTGCTCGCCCTGCTGACCAAGAACGGCCTGAGTGCGCCCAACGCCATGAAAATCGTGCAGGAATTCCCCGAACAGATCACCGCGACGGTGGCGGCGTTTACCAAACTGGTCGCCCAGGCCCGCACGCCGGTCAAAAACCGTCAGGGCCTGTTGGTGGACATGTTCCACAACCCCGACAAATACGCCGAATATCTGGAGAGCACCACTTCCGAATCGCAGCAATTCCCCAAAGAGACAAGCTCAAAACGCCCAGTCAAAGCCGCCGTCAAAGCAGCCGATGCGCCCACCGAACCAGCCGCCGAAGAATGGGAAGCCAGACAGGCCGCCGAGTGGCAGGGGCTAACCCCCGAAGCCCGCGAAAAGCGGATGCTGAAACTGCTACAGATGATGATGCCCGATGTTCTGTCTAAAGAAGAAATTGGCGTCATTTCTACGCTGGTAGGCAACGGAACTCTGGGCGGTCTGGAGATTTCACGCGGCCTGACCAAAGCGATGGCTGAAAAGAATCAGGAAGCCTACGCCCAGGAATTACGCGGCTACATCGCACTTTAAGCGTTCAGGCTTCTCCAGGGATACTGTCTCTTTGGGGAAGCTTGTCTCTTTGGGGAAATGAGAACGCGCCTGATACTGTCACTTTGGGGAAATAAGCGAAAAACGCCGTCTCAGACAGCACTCTCTCCCGCAAAAGCCTGAGCTTGTCTCTTTGGGGAATTGAGGCCACTCGAGCTTGTCTCTTTGGGGAATTAGGGGGCATCGAGCTTGTCTCTTTGGGGAATTGCCGCAAAACCGATACTGTCACTTTGGGGAATTGATACTGTCACTTTGGGGAATTGGGAAAGACCGAGCTTGTCTCTTTGGGGAATAGTGGCTGCATACTGCTGTCACTTTGGGGAATTGGTATTGTCTCTTTGGGGAATAGGGTATGTATATTGCTGTCACTTTGGGGAATTGAGAGGGAAAAACCCGCGTCTGGCGCAGGTATGCACGATGTATCTTGATGTTGATATCATCAATGTTTTAAAACATCTTTTAAAATCATTAAAAACATCAATCAGGACAAAAATAAAAGATATGTAATTCGTGAGAGCTGACTATCTTTCCAGGATTTCGGTGCTTGTTTCACCGTCGGTCTCTGAATCACCAGATCCCCAAATTCCCCAAAGTGACAAGCTCGCAAACCTGCCTCCAAGTTTGACGCGGTCCGAACACCTGAACTTTTCAAAACCTCCAAGTTACAGCTCTGACCAGACCCCGGCATGCCCCGTGCGGCTCATGGGAGGCTCAGGAAGGCACTAGCGCAAGGTAAAGCCGACTGATTGTCGCGGGCGAATTTAGAGGCCCCTTCACGGCCCTCTCAGCGGCTTGCAGGCGATAGCGCAACGTGTTGGCGTGAATCCGCTGCCGGGCGGCGAGTTCCTCAAGTGTACCAGAATGCGTCAGGAACGCGATTAAGGTGGCTTCGGTGCGCCCGTCATCATTCAGAGTTGCCAGTTCGGCCCGAACCTGCTGGCGGAGTTCATCCAGGGCTGGGCTTTGCAGGAGGGAATGCAGGGCCTCCGGGCGCGTGAACACCTCCAAGCCGTCCCCAACCACCTTGCTCGCCGCCTGCCCAGCTTCAGCGAAGGCTGCAGCGACATCGTGCTGGCGGGTGCTGACTCCCAGCCGCAGCGCCTGCCCGCTGGATTCCCGCAGCGCCGTGAATAGATCTTGGGCTTCGGCTGGCAAGTCCTGGGTGGGCCACAGCCACACAGCCTGTTCGCCGCGCACCGTGCAAAGCCCACCCAGACCGCGCTCGTTGAAAAACCCCTCGCCTGCACCCGCCAGCACGTCCAGCGCATGGGCGTGGGCGGCCCGCGCTCCGGCCCCGCGCCCCGGCCTGCCCACGAACGCGGCCATCGCCACCGCGAAAGCCTCCTCTCCCAGCACGCTCTGGCTTTCGCGTCCTTCCAGCAGGGCATCCAGCGTGCGTTCGCCTACCCGCCGCCGCGCCGCACCTGCCGCTGCCGACTGTAGCCGCGCCAGCAGGGCATATTCCACCGCTACCGGGGCCAAGTTCGCCCACTGGAACGGCAAATCCAGCCGCAGCTGCCCGACATTGCGGCCAGCGTGAACCAGTTTGAGTTCCTGCACCTCGCCTGTTGCCGCTCCCGCCCCGGCCACCACGTCACCCCAGCTGGCCCGGATTTCGGCAAAACCGCCCGTCAGCCTGACCAGCAACCTGACCAAATCGTGTTCTGGACGGCGGGAAGACACCGCGCCACGCAGCAGACGCAGCAGCGTGGGTAAGGTTTCGGGGGACAGTTCGGCAGGCAAGCTGGGGGCAGGGGTTGGCATTTGTAAAAATCTACAAAAAAATGCTCAAAGTCTGGAGATTTCTACAAATTCCAAATGGGACGGATGCCCCGTAAACTGGGGCGACACACCACCGGAGGATTCCTGATTTTGAACGCTCGTTCGCACCTGTTTTCAGGTCAAGTCCAGCCTTCGCTCATGCCTGCTGTGCAGACTTGGAACATGAAAAAAACAGTGCTAGTGACGCTGCTGTGTGCTCTGGCGGCGGCTAGTTCTATGGCGAGGGCAGGGGCAGCAGGTTACGAGATGAAGTCCTACGTGGTGGCAGACGGCCAGACCCAGGAGGCGGCGGCCTGGTGTGATGCGCCGGACCGAATCATCGGAGTCGTACAGCCCGCGAGCGCCAACTTGAAGCAGCCACAGCCCACCAAGCTCAGGCAGGTGCTCAAGCGCCCCGCACCGAACACCGACGCCTTCGACTACGTGGCCGAATATCTCCTCGGTCCGTCCGAAGGTGCTGCCGGTTCCGTGTATAGCGCCCTGATCCCGCCGGGCAGAACGCCACATTCCGACGCCGCCAGTCAGTACTACCTCCGCCTCAGCAACGTGGAAAACACTGCCGACCCCGCTTACCGAATGTCCCGCGTGAACGAATTTCGGACTCCGGAAGGAGCCTTCCGTTGCCGTTACGTCAAAGACGCGGCCTTTATGGGCGTGACCAACAAGCGCACCGTCATCATCTGGGACAACGGCAAAACGGTGACGTATGCCACGCACAACTTTGATGGGACGCCGGGGGTTTACATCACTGAGGGGCGCAAGCGATATACCACCGAGGGCGGCACTGGCTATGAATTCAAGACCACTGACGGTCACACCTATGGGGTGATGATTGACGAATACCGTCCAGCTTCTGGAGCAAAATTGTCAGTATATAAGGCTCAAAATTTGAAGCTTTCTGAAAAATTTCTCGCCTACTCCATCAGTCTGCCGAAGGTGAACAAATGACGCCCCCTCGCCTGTTCTTTTCGAAAAGAACACTTTCGCCGCTACAATCTTTTCGCCGTCTACAAAACAAGTTTTCGCCTTTTGAGGAGAATAAATTATGACCAAATCCGCCGCCGCACAGCAAAACCATGACCTCGCCAACCAACTCCGCGACAGCCGCCTGAAGGGGGGCATCAAGCACTTTATCGGCGGGCAGTGGGTGGACTCGCACAGTGGCAAGACCTTTGACGCGCACTCGCCGGTGGACAACGATTTTCTGGTGAAGGTGGCCGAGGGCGACGCCACCGACATTGACCGGGCCGCCAGAGCCGCGCACGACGCCTTTCAGAGCTGGCGCGAGGTGTGCGGGGCCGAGCGGCGCAAGATTATGCACAAAATCGCCGACCTGATTGAAAAGCGCAGCCAGGAAATTGCCGTGCTGGAAAGCACCGACACCGGGCAGGCCATCCGCTTCATGAAGTCGGCGGCGACGCGCGGGGCCGAGAATTTCCGCTTCTACGCTGACCGCGCTCCCGGTGCTAACGACGGCGAGAGCCTGCCCGCGCCCGGTTTTCTGAACTATTCCATTCGTCAGCCGATTGGCCCGGTAGGGGTCATTACGCCCTGGAACACGCCGTTTATGCTGTCCACCTGGAAAATCGCGCCCGCGCTGGCGGCGGGTTGCACGGTGGTTCACAAGCCCGCCGAGTGGTCGCCCGTGAGCGCCACGCTGCTGGCCGAAATCATGGACGAGGCCGGGCTGCCGAAGGGCGTGCATAACCTCGTGCACGGCTTTGGCGAGAGCGCGGGCAAGACGCTGACCGAGCACCCGCTGATTAAGGCCGTCGCCTTCGTGGGCGAGACGACTACCGGCAGCCACATCATGCGGCAGGGGGCCGACACCCTCAAGCGCGTGCACTTTGAGCTGGGCGGCAAAAACCCGGTGGTGGTCTTTGACGATGCCGATCTGGACAAGGCGCTGGACGCCGTGGTGTTCATGATTTACAGCCTCAACGGGGAACGCTGCACCAGCAGTAGTCGCGTGCTGATTCAGGAGGGCATTTACGACGAATTCACGCGCCGGATTGCCGAACGCGCCGCGAATATCCGCGTGGGCGACCCGCTCGACCCCGAAACCGAAGTCGGACCGCTGGTTCACCCGCGCCATTTTGAAAAGGTGATGTCGTACTTCGACAAGGCCCGCGAGGAAGGCGCGACCATCGCCGCCGGGGGCGAACGCGTGGGCGAACAGGGCAATTTCGTGCGTCCGACGCTGTTTACCCAGGCCCGCAACGACATGAAAATTGCTCAGGAAGAAATCTTTGGGCCGGTGCTGACCGCCATTCCTTTCAAGGATGAAGCCGAGGCGCTGGCGCTGGCCAACGACGTAGCGTACGGCCTCGCGGGTTACCTCTGGACGAACGATCTGACCCGCGCCCACCGCTTCGCGCACGGCCTGGAAGCGGGCATGATTTGGGTCAACTCCGAGAACGTGCGGCATCTGCCCACGCCCTTCGGCGGCGTGAAAAACAGCGGCATTGGGCGCGACGGCGGCGACTACAGCTTTGAGTTCTACATGGAAACCAAGAACATCGCCATCTCGCTGGGGACACATAAGACGGCGAAGCTGGGGGTTGGGGCGGCTCCCAAAATCACCAAGGAGGAGGCCGACGCTTGAGCGAAATATCTGCTGTCTGGGAGCGCATTGAGGCGTGGTATGAGGCGCAGGGAGCCACCGATATGTTGGAATATGGAGCGTCGGCGCAGGCCATTACTGCTACAGAACAAAAACTTGGTTTGGCATTTCCAATTGAATTGCGCGATTCCCTGCTCCGGCACGACGGCTCAGGAAGCCTCGGCTGGCCCGGTGGTGAACTTCTGTCGCTTGAGCGTATTGCCGATGAACGGCAAGTCTGGATGGAACTGGTAGCAGACGGCATTTTTGACGATGATGCTGACCACAATGCCAATTCCCTGACGGTGCAGCCGGGCTGGTGGAATCCAGGCTGGATACCTTTACAGGCTGACGGTGGCGGAAACGGCATGGTCGTTGATACCGTTCCTGCCGCGCAGGGAGCACTTGGACAGGTTCTTTTTATGGATCACGAAATTGGCCCTAGCGAAGCGATTCATCCATCACTTTCGGCTTATCTGAAACAGGTTTGTACGAGCCTGGAGAACGGGGAATTCGTCTTTGAAAACGGTGCAATTATTTCTGGGGATGACCTATGACCCCCCACCGCCTCCTCATCACCGGCGCGGCGGGCGAGGTCGGCTCGGCGCTGCGGGAGCTTTTGCGTGAGCATCTGGGCGAACACTTCCCGGTCATTCGCTTGACCGACAACCGCGATTTGGGCTCGGCCCGGCCCGGCGAGGAACTGGCCCCCGCTGACCTCACCGACTTTGACGCCGTGCTGCAAGCGATGTGGGGCGTGGACGCTGTGATTCACCTGGGCGGAATTGCCGACGAGGACACCTACGCCAACATCCGCGCCGTGAACATGGACGGCACCTACAACGTGCTGGAAGCGGCGCGGCAGGCGGGCGTAAAGCGGGTGGTGTTCGCGTCCAGCATCCACGCCGTCGGGTTTTATCCGCGTTCCGAGATGGTTTCGCCCACCATGCCAGTGCGCCCGGACACTTACTACGGCGTCAGCAAGGTGTTTGGCGAGGCGCTGGGCCGCATGTACTGGGAACGCTACGGTATCGGCTTTGTGGGCGTGCGGATTTGCTCGTTCCAGCAGCAGCCCAAAGACCGCCGCCACCTGTCCACCTGGCTCTCGCCGCGTGACGCCGCGCAACTGTTTGCCCGCGCCGTGACCGCGCCGGACGTGGGTTTTCTGGTCGTGGCGGGCATCAGTGGCAACACCCGCCGCTGGATGTCGCCGGAAGGCTGGGACGTGCTGGGCTACGCGCCGCAGGACGACGCTGAAGCCTACGTCGCCGAGGTAGAGCACATTCACGGCGACGAGTCCGACATCACCGAGCAGCGGCAAGGCGGGGTTTTTGTGGATTCGGGGTATGTGGGGAGGGCGGGGAGGTGAGGCCCCCTCTCCCCCTCGCTGCGCGAGGCCCCTCTCTCGCAAGGGGCGAGGGGTCAGGCTCCAGCTTTTGCAAGAGCTTCGGCTATTCGCGTCAGCACGCCTTCCAGATTGTCCGTGAGTTCGTTGTTCCAGAAGCGCAGAACGGTAAAGCCTCGTGCTTTCAGTTCGGCGTCTCGCACGGCGTCGTACTCGCTCCCGGCGTGCTGGCTGCCGTCCAACTCAATGACCAATTTGTGTTCCAGCGCGACAAAATCCGCGATGTAAAAGCCGAGCGGTTGTTGCCTCTTGAACTTGACTCCCTGCATTCGGCCTGCTCGCAAATGCTTCCAAAGCAACTCCTCGTGCGGTGTGGAACGCTGGCGCAAAGCCTTCGCCCTCGCCGTACCTTCCGAACTAGAAAACCTGTCCACGTCGTCATTCTATCTAGCCGCCCTAACGACCCCTCGCCCCCTGCGGGAGAGGGGCCTTGCGAAGCAAGGGGGAGAGGGGGCCGCCCCCGCAACCTAATCACCCATTCCCCAAAGGAGACACCATGAACACCACCCACCACGAAAAGTCCATCCCCCCTATGCACGCTGACGGCAAAGGGGCCATCTCCGGCCAGCAGTTCCTGGAGCGCCTGCGCCAGCAACCGCCGACCCTCTACATCGACGGCAAACAGGTTACCGACCCCACCACCCACCCCAGCACCAAAAACATGTGCGAGTCGTTGGCGGGTCTGTACGACCTGCAACTCGACCCCGAACTGCGCGACATCCTGACCTATGAGGACGGCGGCAAGCGTTATGCCCGCTCCTTTATGGTCCCTAAAACCAAAGAAGACCTGCGCCTGATTGCCGAGTCTCACCGCATCCGCGCCAACTACGGGCTGGGCTTTCTGGGCCGCGCCCCCGACTACATGAACGCCAACGTGATGGCGGCGGGCGTGGGGGCCGATTACTTCAACCAGTGCAGCGCGGCGATTCCCGGCGACCCGAAGAAGGATTTTGCCGCTAACATGCGGAAATACTACGAGTTCATCCGCGACAACGACCTGTGCCTGACCCACGCGCTCACCAACCCGCAGGTCAACCGCAGCAAGCTGGCCTCCGAATTGCCTGACCCCTACATCGCGCTGGGCATCGTGGAGGAAACGGAGGAAGGCGTCGTGGTGCGCGGTGCTCGCATGATGGCGACCCTGCCGATTGCCGACGAAATCCTGATTTTCCCGTCTACCGTGCTCAAGGAAAACGCCGACAAGAGCCGCTACGCGATGGGCTTCGGCATCCCCACCAACACGCCCGGCCTCAGCTTTCAATGCCGCGAACCGATTGACGTGGGCCGTGACCGCGAAGACCACCCGCTGAGCAGCCGCTTCGACGAGCAGGACGCCTTCGTGATTTTTGACGATGTGCTGGTGCCCTGGGAGCGCGTGTTCCTTCTGTACGACGTGGAACTGGCAAACAAGGCCTATGCCGGAACGGGCGCCGTGCTGCACATGGCCTATCAGGTGGTCAACCTCAAGATTGCCAAGACCGAGGCGTTCCTGGGCACCGCGCAGAGCATCGTCAACGCGATTAACAGCGGGCAGTTCCAGCATGTGCAGAGCAAGGTCGCCGAAATCATCGTGATGCTGGAAATCATGAAGGCCCTGGAAGTCGCCTCGCGTGAGCAGGCCCAGGTGAACGAGTACGGCGTGATGACCCCCGCCCGTGGCCCGCTGGACGCCGCCCGCAACTACTACCCGGCCAACCACGCCCGCCTGCCGGAGCTTTTGCAGCTGCTGGGCGCGTCGGGAATCATCATGATGCCCAGCAAGGCCGACCGCGAGGGGCCGCTGGGACCGCAAATCGCCAAGTTCCTGCAAACCGGCAACGCCAGCGCCGAGGAACGCCTGAAGTTGTTCCGCCTCGCCTGGGACATGTCCATGAGCAGTTTTGCAGGCCGCCAGGAACTGTACGAGCGCTTCTTCTTCGGCGACCCCGTGCGGATGCACTCGGCGCTGTACGAGGTCTACGACAGCAGCGAGCAGGTGGCGCGGATTCAGGAGTTTTTGAAGCGGAAGTGAGTTGCTAGCGCGTGTCATCTCTGCTCCTCCCCCCTTGCGGGGGAGGCTGGGAGGGGGGAAACGCAGACGACTTACAAGCGCCATGGATAGAGAGTGGCCGCCTGTTTTTAGCTTCGCTGGTCACACGCCCCCCCTCCCGTTGCTTCGCAACGCCCTCCCCCGCAAGGGGAGAGGGTCAAAGGAAAAAAATATGACCCAAAGACCCGACATCATCCGCATCGCCCAGGCCATCTTCACCGTCAAAGACCTGAATGCCAGCCGCGAATTTTACGTCGACCTGCTCGGCATGAACATCCTGCACGAGGAAAATGACGCCCTCTACCTGCGCGGCGTGGAAGACCGCGAGTGGACGCTCAAGCTGGAGCAGTGCAAAGACGGCGAGGAAGCCCGCGTGCGTCACCTCGGCTACCGCGTGCGCGACGAGGCCGCCCTGGACGCGCTGGTGGCCCTGGCCGACGCGCAGAAGCTCCCGCACCGCTGGGATGAGGAACTTGACCGCCCCAAAATGCTGCGGATGCAGGACCCCTTCGGCATCCCGGTGACCTTTTACCACCAGGTCAAAACCTACCCCTGGCTCTTGCAGGAGTACCACCAGCACCGTGGCCCTGGCCTCCAGCGGGTAGACCACTGCAACGTGCGCGTGCCCGACGTCAAGGCCACGCTGGACTGGTACTGCCAGGAACTCGGCTTCCGGGTCTCCGAGTACACCGTGGACGAGCAAAACCAGTGGTGGGCCGCCTGGATTCAGCGGCGCGGCGGCGTACACGACTTCGCGCTCACCAACGGCGCTGGCCCCTGCCTGCACCACTGGGCCTACTGGATGCCAGACGCCGGCAGCATCATCAAGACCTGCGACATCCTGGCCGGGGCGCGGCAGCCCGAACGAATTGAGCGGGGGCCGGGGCGTCACGGGGTGTCCAACGCCTTTTTTCTGTACATCCGCGACCCCGACGGCCACCGCATCGAGCTTTACACTAGCGACTACATCACCGTGGACCCCGACTTTGAACCCATTAAGTGGATGCGCGACGACCCCCGCCGCCAGACGCTGTGGGGCGCAAAAACGCCGCGTAGCTGGTTCGAGGAGGCCAGTCCGATGGAAGCCTTCGGCGGTGGGATTCAGGAGGCTAAAGAGGGCGACCTGAAGGGGATTCCAGTGCATGTGATCTGAACCCAAAAACAGAGGCCGGGGCGACTGTAAATGGTCGCTCCGGCCTTTTCACGCTCTACCCTCAGATGTTCCGCACGGCCCCTTTCGCTGCGCTGGTCGCCATCGAAGCGTAGGCCCGCAGCGCCGCCGTGATCTTGCGCGGGCGCTCCTGCGCGGGCTTCCAGCCCAGTTCATCGCGCTTCTGGCGGCGGTCAGCCAGTT
>JAGLBK010000007.1 GCA_018260275.1 Deinococcus sp. | reverse complement strand
CAACTCCGATTTAACTTGATTGCCGCACTCTATAACCACACGCTAGGACTTCCAAAATGACTTTCGCAGGAGGTCTAATGAGAATGCCTCCACCAAGAGGCATTCTTATGCTTTTTATCAAGCCGTCAGCCCATGTCGGGCATAGTTCCAGCGAACTACCAAACTGTCCGAACCATTAATAAAACGGAAAGAATCAAAAAGGTCAGGGAATCAATTTAATTCCGTATGGGCGGTCATCCCGCCAAACCTGTCCTACTTGCAGCCGATGCGGCCCGCTGTCCTGGCCCCGCACCAGGGAACCCGGTTCGTGCGGCTCGAATAAAAGCCGTCGAAGGTCTGCGCCGCCTTATCAAAGCGGATCAGCAGCGCGACCCGCTCTCCCCCACTGGTCAGGAAGGCGTTGAGCATGGGCGAGCTGCCGTCGCCCGAAAGGGTGCCGCGCACACGGCCACTGGGCAAATCGGGGGCCGTGGAGGTCAGGATGCCGGTGACCCTGGACCCGGTGATCTGTAGATTCAGTTGCCCAGCGCTCTGAAGCCCGCTGCCGTGGAACCAGTGGCCCGCCAGCGCCGCATACTCGGCGGAAGCGCTCCGGGTGGCTCCGGGGACCGGAGAGCGTGCCGCGCCGCCCGGCCTGGCAGGGGCCGTTCGGGTGGCCGGAGTCGCGGGGACAGCGGGCACCTGTGGACGCTGGCCGGGAATCCCCGAGGAGGTGACGGCGAAAGGCACGATACGCACGCTCTGTTGCCGTTGCTGGGCGCTCAGGGTGTAGGTCACCGGCCTGAACACGGGAGGCGTGCGGACCTGTCCGACAGGCGGAAATGTACCGTCGATATTCGGCCCCCGCAGGCCGCTGATCCGGACCTGCTGCGCCCCCGCCACGTTCCAGAGCAGTGTGGTGCGCTGCCCGGTCGCGACGGTGACAGGCTCGGCCCGGAACCCCTTGATGACCGGGCGGCCAAAAGCACTGGACTGGCCGGAGCCTGACCGTTTCGGGGCTGCTGGCCGCTCCGGGCTGGCCTGGGCAGTGCTGCCCCCACCCGCAGCCACAGGCGCACTTCCCCTGGGCGCCCCACTGGGCCGCGCCGCAGCAGAGGCTCTGGCCGCCACCTGCACAGCTGCGTGCGCGACCTCGTTGCCCGCGACCAGCCGGAAGGTCTGTTTGCCCGCCTGCCGGAGAGTAACCATGTGGGAGTCATGGCTACCGAACTGGCCGATAAAGCGCAGATCCGGCCCGATCAGGCTGACCTGCCCGGTTCCACTGACCTGCCAGCGCAGCGTGACCTGCTGCCCTACTTCTGCCTGTGACGGCTGAGCATAAAACGCCACGATTCTGACCCCCGCGGGCGTGGCCTGGGCTTTGTGCGGGGCCGGGACGGTGGTGTCCTGAGCAGTCCCGGTTTGGACAGTCTCGGTCTGACTATTCCCACGCTGAGCAGTACCAGTTTGACCAGTCCCAGTCTGAGCAGTCCCGGTTCGGCTCTTTTCAGCTTTTCCCACTCCAGGTTGACCCGTCACGATCTGACCGGCGCGGCCCTGACCCGCCGTTGCCGCCGCAGGTTGTACTGCAGACCGAGCAGGAACCGCCGGAGCCGGGCGCACCTTCAGACTCAGGGATTTGAGCACGGGGGGGCCGTCTGCGCCCTGCACCACCAGACTCAGATTCTGCATCTGCGCGGTGGTAGTCAGCGTCAGTTCACCGCCGGGGGGCAATACCTGCTGCTGATCGCCCCAGCGCAGGGTGACCTGCCGGACGCCCTGTGCATTCCAGCGCAACTTGAGCGGCTGACCGACCACCGGAGCATCCGGCACCGCACTGAACGCCGTGATGGTGGGCACGGGGCGCGATACACTGACCACGGCGCTCGACGTTACTTCCTGCTGGCCGTTGCTGGCCTTCAGCACCAGCGGTCCGGTGGCCGCCGGAATAAAAGTGCGCGTTCCGGATTCCGGCAAGTCGCCCAGCGGGGCCAGCCGCACGCGGGTCGCCCCGGACACCTGCCAGCTGACGGTCACGGGCTGCCCCTGGCGCACACGACCCGGCGTGACCTTGAACACGTTGATCTGCGGGGCGCCTACAGTAATGGTCAGGCGGCTCTGTACCCCCTGTGGCCCCTCCGGCCCGGCCCTCAGTTCCAGCGGCGTGTCGTGCGTGACCACCAGCTGCCGCGTGCCTCTGGGCGGCACCTTCCCAAACGGCGAAAGCTGGACTTCCGACACATTCTGCACATTCCACTGCACGCTGACACTCTGCCCGGCCTTGGCCCGCAGCGGCGTGGCCCTGAAGGTCACCAGACTCGGGGGAGGCAGCACCGGACTGACCGTGAGCTGCCTGGAACGCTGTGAAAGCAGACTACGCGCCACCAGCGTATACGTCTGGGCCGAATTCAGTGGAGCCATCTGGCGCTGACCCTGCGAAGGCAGCGGCCCGGCTGGGCTTTCCAGCAGTTGCACCTGCCGCGCTCCCTGGGTCCGCCAGACCAGCGTAAAAGCCTCTCCCCGCAGCGGCGTTTTCCCCTTGAGCGCAAAGACCTCGATGCGGGGGGCCTGGGCGGCCCAGACGGTAGCCCCGGCCAGCCCCGCCAGCAGCAGCGCGGCGCTCCACCAGGGCAACCGGGGGCGCTGCACGACCTCGGCCGTGGCCTGGGCGCTGTCCTGCTTCGGCAGCCAGGACGTGCCCCCCGGCGTGCGGTTGTGGGCCACCAGCGAAACCCGGTGGCGGCGGCTTTGCCAGAGCGAGAGCGGCAGTTCCAGCTCCAGCGTGCCGCGGTATTCGGCTCCCGGGGCCAGCTCGAACTGCTGGCCCGCCGAGCCACGCAGCAGGCGGCTGCCCGGCGGCAATATGGCTTCCAGATTATAGAAAGTCGTCTGATTTCCCTCGTTCTTCAGCAGCGTTTCGAGCGTGGCCGTGCGGGTAACGGCGCGGGTGGCCGTTTCACCGACGGCCCTCAGTTCCAGCGACTGCGCGGTGAAAGGCAGCACCTCGATATGCAGCGGCCAGCGGGCCAGCACTTCACGCTGCGGGTCCAGGGCCAGCAGCTTGGCCGCGTAGATCTGCGGCGTCGCCGTGACCTCACGCGGCACCATGAATTCCGCGCTACAGACAGTTTCGCTGCCGGGCCGCAGGTGCAGCGCCGGGGCCGGAAAGCTCACCCAGTCGGCGGGCCAGCCCTCGACCACCAGCAGCACCTGCGCGTCCTGGCCCGCAAGCCGCAGGGGCAGGCTGTACGGCAGCCCCGGCGTCAGTTGCAGGCTGGAGGTATCGGCGGTGAGCTGCACCCCCAGACGCGACAGCCCGACTTCCAGGCTGCGCTGCACCGCCCGCAAGGACCCCAGGAAACTGCTGGCATCGGTAAACGGCGCGGGCCAGCCGAAACAGCGGCCCAGCAACTTACGCAGCGGGTCCGGCAGGCCCTGTACGTCGCCGGGAGCCGGGTGCAGCGGCGGCTCCTGCCCGGTCAGCAGACTGAACAGCAGGCCCCCGAGTCCGTAGAGGTCGTCCTGCACCGTCGGCAAAGCCCCGACCCGCTGCTCGGCACTGAGGTAAGGACTGAGCGCGTCGGGCACCCGCAGGCTGTTGAGCCCGAAATCGCTCAGGCGAACCTCGAACTTGGCCGGACCGGCAGCCTCACTGGCCGTTTCGCGGGGCCACAGCAGCACGTTTTCGGGCTTGAGGTTGCCGTGCATGACGCCCTGGGCATGCGCCGCTGCCAGACCTTCGGCCATCTGCCGGGCCAGGTCCAGCGCCGTGAGCGGATCGGGGAGCGGCCCGCCCGCCGCTTTTCGGCCCAGTAGCGTGGCCAGCGACCCGGCAGCGGCCAGCGGCATGGTGTAAAAAAGCTGTCCCTCATGCGCTTCGGGCAGCGAGGTCGCCAGAACGTGCGCCAGCCCCAGGGTGGCCCCCGGCTGAAGCACCTGCGTGAGCTGCCCGACCTGCGCGACCAGTTCGGCGCTGATGAGCCGCACGGCCAGGGGCTGCGCCGAATCCAGATCGGCGGCCAGATAGACCCCACCAGACCAGCCCTGGCCGATCAGTCGGCGAATTTCAAGTCGTTGTGGGCGGGTCCAGGTCATAAGGCAGGGTGTTCATTGTGGCGCGTATCGGGCCGAGATGTAAGATAGGCAGGCAACCCAACCAACATGACCGCGTTCCACCAGCCATCTCAGCCGCGCCGACGATTTGCTGCTGGAGTTCCTGCTTCATGTCTATTTTTTCCGGATGTTCCTGGAATTTTTTTCAAATTGCACAAGTTTGCCAAAATTTTCAGACCAGATACGCCATTTTTGACTCTTTGTCTACTATTTATGCAACTTTAATCAGATTTTCCCTTAGTCCCACTCACTGGGCACGCCCCACCCTGACGGCTTCCAAGATGAATGATTACCCGAACATATCTGTATTTCTATGCAAAAGGTCTATAATTATTCATATTTTGACAGAGTGTAAAAATTCAGGATATGACCGACTTTTTGATAATTTCTGCGCCAGGAGATCGAAATTTACTAGACCTGTCAGTTGACAAGTTGAATCTCGGTATTCAATATTATGCATATCGGTTAAATCTGCTCCGGCGAGAGCCAGGACCGAAAGTCCACTGCACGCTCCGAGGTAGCCTATGACCCATTCCAGTTCGCCCCCCGCCCCCGAACGCTCGCCCAGCGGCAGTGCCTGGCAGGAATTGTTGCCACCCCTCAGTGCTCAGGAAGCCACCGTGGAGGCCAACCGCTGCCTGTACTGCTACGACGCGCCGTGTATGCAGGCGTGCCCCACCCACATCGATATTCCGACCTTTATTCGCAAAATCAGCACCGGCAACCTGCGCGGTAGCGCCCGCACGATTCTGGAAGCCAACTTTCTGGGCGGCACCTGCGCCCGCGTGTGCCCGGTACAGGAACTGTGTGAGGGAGCCTGCGTACTGGGCGCGGAACATAGACCCATCGAAATTGGGCGTTTGCAGCGTTACGCCGTGGACCATGTGCAGGAGCGCGGCGTACAGCTCTTTGAGGCCGGACCCGGCACAGGCAAGAGCGTGGCGGTAGTCGGTTCGGGGCCTGCGGGCATCAGCGCCGCCGCCGAACTGGCGAAGGCCGGGCACACGGTCACCCTGCTGGAAAAACGCGATCTGGCGGGCGGCCTGAGCACCTACGGCATCATTACCCTGCGGGAGCCGGTCGAGGTCGCGCAGCGTGAGGTGGAAGCGGTCAAGGCGCTGGGCGTGATGGTGCAGACCGGCCACGAAATCGGGAGTAAGGCCGACATGGACGCTCTGCTGGAAAGTCACGACGCCGTGTTCCTGGCACTCGGCCTGGGCGCGGTTCCGGCGCTGGGGATTCCTGGCGAGGAGCACATTCTGGACGGGCTGGACTTTATCGAGCAGGCCAAACTGAAACGCGACCAGTTACCCGTGATGGGACACGCGGTGGTCATCGGCGCGGGCAATACCGCCATCGACGCCGCCACGATGGCCCGCCGCGCCGGGGCCGAGGTCACGATGGTCTACCGCCGCACCGAGCACGAGATGACCGCTTACCGCCACGAGTACGAATTTGCGCTGCACGAGGGCATCCAGTTCGCCTTCCTGACGCAGCCGGTGGGGGTGAAAATCACGGCGGGCCGGGTCAGCGGGATTCGCTGCGTGAAGATGACGCTGGGAGCGCCGGACGCCTCGGGCCGCGCCCGCCCGGAAGCCGTGCCAGGCAGCGAATTTATTTTGCCCTGCGACACGGTCATCAAGGCCATCGGTCAGGAAAAACCCGTGCTGGCCGAAGTCCTGGGCCTGGAGCTGGAGCAGGGCTACATCAAAGTGAACGCAGAGTTGCAGACCAGCCTGCCGCGCGTCTGGGCCGGAGGCGACTGCGTGCGCGTGCGTGGCAGCGCCAGCACCGTGATGGCCGTGCAGGACGGAAAAATGGCGGCCCAGAGCATCAGCACGATGCTCGGGCAGACCACCGACGTGCAACTGACTCCCGAATTCCCCGCCGAGGTCCGCAGCCATCCGCTGTACCTCGCCGCCCACGGCCCGGAGGCGCAGCATGGCTGATCTGAGTATCAATTTCGCGGGCATCCGTTCGCCCAATCCCTTCTGGCTGGCCTCGGCCCCCCCGACCAACAGCGGCGCACAGATTCACCGGGCCTTCGAGTACGGCTGGGGCGGCGCGGTCTGGAAGACCATCGGGCCACCCGTGCTGAACATCTCCAACCGCTACAGCGGCCTGAGCATCGGCGGGCAGCGTCTGCTGGCGATCAGCAACGTGGAACTGATCAGTGACCGCCCGCTGGAAGTCAACCTGCGCGAGATCGCCGAGATCAAGCGGCTGTGGCCTGACCGGGCCGTGATCGTCAGCGCGATGGTGGACGCCGACCCGCAGGCGTGGCGCGACATCGTGATGATGATCGAGGACACCGGCGCAGACGGCATAGAACTCAATTACGGCTGTCCTCAGGGCATGAGCGAACGCGGCATGGGCGCGGCAGTAGGCCAGGTGCCGGAGATGTGCGAACTGAACACGCACTGGGTCACGTCCGTGACCAAATTGCCGGTCATCGTGAAACTCACGCCCAACGTCACGCACATCACCGACCCGGCTCACGCGGCGCTGGCGGGCGGAGCCAACGGCCTGAGCCTCATCAACACCATCAATTCGGTCATGAAGGTGGACCTGGATACCCTCCAGATCACCCCCAACATCGGCGGGCGCGGCACCCACGGGGGCTACGCAGGCCCGGCGGTCAAGCCGATTGCGCTGAACATGCTCTCCGAACTGATGACCGACGCAGGCGTGGTCGGCAGCGGCGCACCGATTTCGGGCATGGGCGGCATCGTGACCTGGCGGGACGCCGCCGAATTTATCCTGCTGGGGGCCAGCAGCGTGCAGGTCTGCACCGCCGCCATGCACTACGGCTACCGGATCGTGGAAGACATGATCGACGGCCTGAGCAACTGGATGGATGACAAGGGCTTTGCCACCATCGAGGAGTTCCGGGGCCACAGCGTGCCGCAGCTGAGCACCTTCGGGCAGCTGGACCTGGGGTTTCAGGCGGTGGCCCGCATCAACCCCGACAAATGTATTCAGTGCAACATGTGCTATACGGCCTGCAACGACACGGCGCACCAGTGCATAGACCTGTACACGCCCGGCGGGGTGCAGGTGAATCCGGCCATCAGCGGCCCCTTCGACCCGCGTATGAACGGCAAGGAAGTGGCTGATAGCCGCCCGACCCCGAAAGTGCGCGAAGGCGACTGCGTGGGCTGCGCCCTGTGCGCCAACGTGTGCCCGGTGGACGACTGCATCGAGATGGTCAGCGTGCCCAGTGACCGCCCGCACGTGACCTGGGACGAACTGAGCGCCCAGCGCACGCCCGTGACCCAGCAGTGGGACGCGATGGAAGCGTACCGCCGGGAAGCAGACATTGAAATTCACTGACCCACCGACTTCACTGTCTCCGGAGTAACCATGACCCTACTGATCAAGAACGGCGAAATCGTCAGTGACGGCAAACGCCATAAGGCCGACGTGCTGGTGGAAGGCGAGCAGATTTCCCAGATTGGCGAGAACCTGAGCGCTCCCGCCGGGGCCACGGTCATCGACGCCAGCGGCAAGTACATTTTCCCCGGTTTTATCGATCCGCACGTGCATATTCACCTGCCGTTCATGGGCACTTTTGCCAAGGACACGCACGCGACCGGCTCGGTAACGGCGCTCATCGGCGGCACCACGACCTACATTGAGATGCTGGCCCCGGCAGGCAGCGAAAAACTGCGCGACGGCTGGGAGCACTGGAACGGGCTGGCGAGCGGCAACAGCGCCTGCGACTACACCTTTCATATCGGCGTAACCCGCTGGGACGCCGAAACCGAGCAGACCCTGCGCGAACTGGCAGGCCAGGGCATGAAGTCCTTCAAGGTGTTTCTGGCCTACAAGGGGGCCTTCGGCATCGACGATCAGGCGCTGTATCAGGTTTGCAAACTGGCGGCGGAACTGGGCGTGGTGGTCACTGCCCACTGCGAAAACGCCGATCTGGTGGCCGAACTTCAGCAAAAGCTGCTGAGCGAGGGCAAAACTGGCCCCGAGTGGCACGAGCCCAGCCGCCCGGAAAGCGTGGAGGCCGAGGGAACCGCTCACTTTGCCACCTTTATTGAAATGACCGGCGCACACGGTTACGTGGTCCACCTGTCCAATGCTCGCGCGCTGGACGCCGCGCTGGACGCCAAGAAACGCGGCGTGAAGCTGGATATCGAAGTGGTCATTCCACACCTGACGCTAGATAAGACCTATGCCGAGCGCCCCGGCGTGGAAGGAGCCAAGTACGTGATGTCGCCGCCGCTGCGCGACAAGGGCAACCAGCCCCGGCTGTGGGCCGCGCTGGAAAGCGGCGAAATCGATACCGTCGCGACCGACCACTGCCCCTTCGACATAGAGCAGAAGCACCTCGGAGACAGGCAGTTTACCCAGATTCCCAACGGCATCCCGGCCATCGAGGACCGCGTGAACCTGCTGTATACCTACGGCGTCAGCCGGGGCAAGCTGAGTCTGGAACGCTTCGTAGACGCCGCCAGCACCCGCACCGCGCAGATTTTTGGGCTGTATCCGCGCAAAGGCACTGTGCAGGTCGGCTCGGACGCCGATCTGGTCATCTACGACCCGGGCTACCGGGGCACCATCAGCGCGGCGACCAGTCATGTCAACAACGACTACAGCGGCTTTGAAGGCGTGGAGATCGACGGCAAACCCGAAGTCGTGACCGTGCGCGGTGAGGTGGCGGTGCAGGGCGGGCAGTTCGTGGGTACGCCGGGGCGCGGGCGACTGCTGCGGCGCTGACCTGCCGCTCCCCCTCTTCCCCGCCCGTTGCCGCTGACCTTTCTTCTCTTTCTGGAGGCCCATTTTGACTCAAGTCAGTTCTACGCGACCCATCGTTTCGGTGCGCGATCTCGGAATGGTCTTTCCTGTTCCTGGCGGGCAGACCGTGGCCCTACAGGACGCCAATCTGGAGATCATGCCGGGCGAATTCATCTCGCTGATCGGCCCCTCGGGCTGCGGCAAGACCACCCTGCTGCGCCTGATGGCTGACCTGGTGCGCCCCACCAGCGGCAGCCTGAGCGTGAACGGTGAAACCCCCGACGCGGCGCGGCAAAAGCGGGCTTACGGCTACGTGTTTCAGGCCCCCGCGCTGATGGACTGGCGCAATGTCCTGAGCAACGTCAAACTGCCGCTGGAGGTCATGAACCTGCCGCGCGAGGGCCGCGACGCCAGAGCACGCGAGATGCTGAAACTGGTGGGCCTGGAAAAATTCGAGCGCAGCTATCCCTGGCAACTTTCGGGGGGGATGCAGCAGCGCGTGAGCATCGCCCGCGCCCTGGCCTTCGACCCGCCGCTGCTGTTCATGGATGAGCCATTCGGGGCACTGGACGAGATTACCCGCGAGAACCTGAATCTGGAGCTGCTGCGGCTGTGGCGCGAAACGGGCAAGACGGTGGTCTTCGTGACGCATAGCATCAGCGAGGCCGTGTTCCTGAGCACCCGCGTGGTCGTGATGACCGCCCGGCCCGGCAAGATCGAGGGCGTCGTGAATATCGACCTGCCGCACCCGCGCGGCGAGGACAGCCGTGAGGACCCGCGCTTTTTCCAGTACGCCACCGAAATTCGTGAACTGCTGAAAAAGGGCCACGCGTGACCACGGCGGCTCCCGACTCGCCACTGGCCGCTGCCCCGGCCTCCCGGTCCCGCCGCGCCTCCAACGCCGGGCCGATGCTGGCGGTGGCCGCGCTCGCCCTGTTGCTCTACTGGCCGGTCATGCTGCTGGCCAACCGGGGCGTGGCCCAGCGGGCGCTGGACAGCGGGGCCGACCTGGGCTGCAAGACGGCGCTGGCCTGCGCCACCCAGCTGCGTAACCCGGTCATTCCTGCGCCGGGACAGTTTCTGGAGGGCTTCCGGGCGCTGACCATTCCACCTACGGCCCCGACCAGTGCGCCGTACAACATGCTGGTCACGGGCGGTGAAACCCTGCTGGGGCTGTCGCTGGCCTCGCTGCTGGGGCTGATCCTGGCGACGTTGCTGGTTCGCAGCCGCAGCTTCGAGCGGGCCACCCTGCCCTGGCTGATCGCCTCGCAGACCGTGCCCATCGTGGCGATTGCACCGATGCTGGCAGTGCTGCTGGGGCAGTACGGCGTGCAGGGCTTTTTGCCCAAAGCGATCATTGCCGCCTATATCGCCTTTTTCCCGGTGGCGATCGGCATGGCGCAGGGGCTGCGCAGTCCCGACCCGCTGCAACTGGACCTGATGCGGACCTACCGCGCCTCACCTGGGCAGGTCTTCGGGCTGCTGCGCCTGCCTGCCAGTCTTCCCTACCTGTTCACTTCGCTAAAGGTGGCCGCCACCGCCGCGCTGGTGGGCAGCATCGTGGCCGAAATCAGCACCATCTCCTTCAGCGGGCTGGGCAAGATGCTGGCCGAGAACTCGCGGGCCTCGGACACCGTGGCGCTGTGGGTCATCATGGTCTACAGCGCGGTGCTGGGGATCGCGCTGGTGGCCCTGATCGGCTGGCTGGAAAAGGGGGTGACCCGGTGGCGACCCGCGCGGTAAGTCTGCCTGTGGCTGGCCCCCGGCCCACGCTGGGGGTGGCCCTCCTGACAGTAGCTACGCTCGGGCTGCTGGGGCTGTGCGTGCTGCTGGCGCGGCTGGCCCAATCGTCGGCCCAAGCCCCGGTGGCAGGTTGGCCGTGGCTGCTGGGGGTGGCCGCGCTGTTCGTAGTGGGGGCCGCAGGCGTCCGGCAGGTGGCGCAAGGCGAAAGCCGCGCCGCCAAGATCGTGCCCGCTGCCGCCGCCCTGGTGCTGTTTCTGCTCTCCGCCGAGGCGCTCCTGCGGGCCTACAACGTGCCCACTGGCCTGATTCCCACGCCCACCCACATCGCCCAGGCGCTCTGGGCCGCCCGCACCGTGCTGCTGCTCGACGCCTATTACACCTTTGTGCTGGAGGCGCTGCTGGGCTTTGTGATCGGGGCGCTGCTGGGGCTGGCGCTGGCGCTGCTGGCGGTGCGCTTCCGGTTTCTGGAACGCGGGGTGCTGCCCTACGCGGCGCTGCTGTCCAGCGTGCCCATCGTGGCGCTGGCCCCGGTGGTCATCAAGGCGGTGGGGCTGGGCTGGAGTTCCAAAACGGTCATCGTGGCGATCACGGTGCTGTTTCCAGTCGTCATCAACGCGGTGCACGGCCTGCAAAGCGCCTCGCCGCTGTACCTCGACCTGATGCACTCCTACGCCGCCAGCCCGGTTCAGACCTTCCGCGAGGTGCGCTGGCCCGCCGCGCTGCCCTTCATCTTTACCGCGCTGCGGGTCAGTTCCACGCTGGCGCTCATCAACGCCATCGTCGCCGAGTTCTTCGGCACCGAGGGGCACGGCCTGGGCTTCCGCATTCAGATCGAGGTGGGGCGCTTCGGCCTGGACATCGTCTGGGCAGCCATCGTGGTGGCCTCAGTCATCGGGATCACCTTTTACCTGCTGATTCAACTGCTGGAACAACGCACCCTGCACCGCCGCGTCTGAACCTTTTGCCACACCGCATTTCCACGCCAACCCTGGAGGTTGACCATGAAAAAACTTGCACTCCTGACCACCACCCTCGCCGCCCTCTCACTCGGCGCTTCACCCGCCGGGGCCCAGACCAGTCAGAAGCTGGTGCCGGTGAAGTTGCAGCTCAAGTGGTTCCCGCAGGCGCAGTTCGCCGGGTTTTTCGTGGCGCAGGCCAAGGGGTTTTACAAGGCCGAGGGGCTGGACGTGCAGCTGCTGCCCATCGGTGACCAGTCGCCCATTCAGACCGTCGCCACCGGCGCCGCCGACTTCGGGACCACCTGGATCACCGACCTGCTCACCGCCCGTCAGCAGGGCATTCCGGTGGTGCATATCGCGCAGCTGTTCCAGAAGTCGGGCTTTACCCTGGTCAGCCTCAAGACCGCCAAGATCAACAAGCCCGAGGACCTCAAGGGCAAACGCATCGGGTTGTGGCCCAGCGGCAACGAGTACCCGGCGGTGGCGCTGCTCAAGAAGAACAACATGACCACCAGCCTCGACAGCACCGCCGCCAACCCCAGCGTGCAGGCCGTGACCTACCCCTTCGACCCCAGCATCGTGTTCCCCGACAAGGTAGACGCCGTGAGCGCCATGACCTACAACGAGGTAGACCAGATCGTGGGCCTGGGCTACCCGCTGAACAAACTGAACATCCTGCACACCAGCGACTACGGCGTGAACCTGCTCGAAGACCTGATGTTCTCCAGTGAGCGCGTGCTGGCCGACAAGAACTTTCACGGCAGCGGTCTGAGCGGCAAGGAAGTGGCCGCGCGGCTGGTGCGGGCGACCATCAAGGGCTGGAACTACGCCGTGAAAAACCAGAAGGAAGCCGTGACGCTGGTACTGTCCAAGTGCAGCAACACCTGCAAGGGGTCCGGCACCCGCGCCGACGCCGCCGGACACCAGACCTGGCAGATGGCCGAGGTCGCCAAGCTGTACAACTCCGGCCCGACCTTGCAGGGTCAGGCGGGTTACCTCGACCCAGCCGTATACAAAGCCAACATCGCGCTGCTGAAAAACCTGGGCATCCTCAAGAGCGACCCGCCCGCCGCCGCCGTGGACAGCAGCATCTGGCAGATGGCGACGGCCAAAAAGTAAAGACGGGCCACAAGTAAAGGAGAACCTCTGTGACGGATTACGGTCTCAACCCCCAGCGCACGGTAGACGAACTCAAAGCCCTGCGCGAACTGACTGGCGACGAGAACGGCGCTCAGCGCGTGGCTTTTACCGGGCAATGGCTGGCCTCGCTGGACTTTCTGAAGGAGCGGCTGGCCGAGCTTCCGGTGCAGGTCGAAACCGACCCGGCGGGCAACCTGTGGGCCACCCTGAAAGGTGAATCGGAGCGGGAACTCTGGATCGGCGGACACCTCGACAGCGTGCCCAACGGCGGCTGGCTCGACGGCTGCCTGAACGTGCTGGCGGGCCTGGAAGTCATGCGCCGGGTCAGTTGGCAGTACGGCGGCAAGCCGCCCGTGACGCTGCGACTGGTCAACTGGGCCGACGAGGAAGGCGCACGCTTTGGCCGCAGCCTGTACGGTTCGAGCGCGGTCAGCGGGTACTTCGATGTCGCTGAACTGTCCAAACTGAAGGACAAAGACGGCATTTCGCTGCCAGACGCGCTGAACAAGGTGGGCATCAACCTGCAAGACGCGCCCCGGGCAAAGGAGCAGCTCAAAAACGCCGCCGCCTACCTCGAACTGCACATCGAGCAGGGGCCGGTGCTGGAGGGCCTGAACCTGCCGCTGGGCGCGGTGCTGGGCACGGTGGGCGTCGAGCGCCACACGATCACCTGGAAGGGTCAGGCGGCGCACTCGGGCAGCACCCCGATGAACGTGCGCCGGGACGCTTTTCTGGCGGCGGGCAAGTTTGCCCAGGAGATCTACACGATTGCCGAGCGGTACGGCGGGGTCTGCACCATCGGCAGTTGCAAGACGCGCCCCGGCATCGTGACCAGCGTGGTCGAGGAGTGCGAAATCACTCTGGACCAGCGCGTACTCGACAAAGACAAGCTGGCGGCGATGTGGCAAGACGCCCAGGACGCCGCCCGCACATTCGCCGAGGAAGGCGGCTGCACCGTGGAATTCGGCGATCTGTGGAACATCGAACCGATTCCCTTTCACCCCGAACTGATCGAGGCCGTCGCGCAGAGCATTCTGGAAGTGACCGACCAAGCCCACCGCCTGCCCAGCGGCCCGCTGCACGACGCTGCCGAGGTCGCCCGCGCCGGGGTGCCCACCGTGATGATCTTCGTGCAGAGCCTGAAGGGCATCAGCCATAACAAGATCGAGGACACCAGGGAAGAACACCTCTGGCAGAGTGTGCAGGTGCTCGACAAAGTCACCGACCGGGCGATGGCCTGGATTCTGAAGCAGGGGCAGTAGGCTAAGCGACCATGCAGACGACCCTTCAGGACCTGTTGACCCTGCCCGCCTTCGCGGCGGTGGAGGTCCTGAGTGGTCGCACGCACCTCGACCAGCCGGTGACCTGGGTGCATGTCTCGGAGGTGCCCGACGCGGCTCGGTTCCTGACGGGCGGCGAACTGCTGCTCAGCACAGGCGTGCCGCTTCAGGGGGCCGACGACGCCACGCAGGAACACTACCTGCGTTCGCTGGCGGCGGGCGGGGCGCAGGGGCTGATGCTGGAGCTGGTGCGCCACTTCTCAGAGGTGCCAGCAGCGGTGTTGGCGGCGGCCCGGCAACTGGATTTTCCGCTGCTGGTCGCCCGGCAAGAGATCAGTTTTGCGCTGCTGACGCGGGCGGCGCACTCGCGCATCCTGGCCCCAGTGGCCGCACCCGCCGAGCCTTCGCTGGAGCCGTTGCTCCTGGCGCTGAGCGAAACGGGGCGCAGCACGGACTTTATCGCCTCCCACCTGGGGCCGCTGCTGGCCCTGCCTCTACGCCCCCGCGCTACGCTGCTTTTGACGCTGGACGCGCTGCTGGCTGTCAATTTCAATATCACCGAGGCCGCCCGGCGGCTGGGCGTGCGGCGGCAGACCATGTACTACCGCATAGAGCAGCTGCGGGCCATGCTGGGCGACCTCGAAGACGCGCGGCGGCAACTGGGCCTGCGTCTGTCGCTGGAACTGCTGCGCGGCTGCGGGCCGGGCGAGGCGAGCAGGCCACCCTTTTAGAAGGATTCCGCTAAATTCCGCCACAGTCGGGAAGCGGTCAGGCTTGCTCAAGCGAGTCCGTTCTGACCAAGACAGCACCGCCTGCGGCTCCATACCGCGAAATCCTTTTCTGTTCCTACTCGCATCCGCTCGGATTACTTCGGAACTGCACCGAATCAATCGGAATTTTTATTAGACAGTCTGTCTCTGGCAAACGCGTGTAGAACGGCTTAAACTGAAACCCTACCGCCCATTTCCGCTTCACTTCATCTTATTCGCGTACCGCCCCAGGGAGGGCCACACCATGCCAGAAAAACATCCCGATTCTGCCCAGATTATTCAGGAGAACCGCGACTACACGCTGTTTTCGTGGAGTGCCCAGGCCGCCCTCAGCCCCATTCACATGACCGGTGGCCAGGGCAGCCACTTCTTTGACGGCAACGGTGACCGTTGGCTCGATTTTTCCTCGCAGCTCATCAACATCAACGTGGGCCACCAGCACCCCAAGGTTATGCAAGCCATCAAGGATCAGGTCGACCAGATGTGCTTCGCCGGGCCAAGTTTCGCCACCGACGTGCGGGCCAAGCTGGGCAAGAAGCTGGCCGAGGTCACGGGTCTTGCCAAGAGTTTCTTTACGCTGGGCGGCAGTGAAGCCAATGAAAATGCCATGAAAATGGCCTGCCTGTATACCGGGCGCGACAAGATTATGACCCGTTACCGCAGCTACCACGGCGCGACCATGGGCAGCATGACCGCCTCGGGCGACCCCCGGCGCTGGCCTGTGGAACCCGGCATTCCCGGCATCGTGCGCGTGTTCGACCCGTACATGTACCGCCCTCCGATGGGCGGCAGCGCCGAGGCGTGGGCCGACGGCTGCATCACGCACATCGAGGAAGTCATTCAGATGGAAGGGCCGCACACTATCGCCGCCATGCTGGTCGAGGGTATTACCGGCAGCAACGGTATCCTGATTCCGCCCGACGACTATTACCCCCGCCTGCGGGCACTCCTTGACAAGTACGGCATCTTGCTGATCGACGACGAGGTCATGAGCGGCTTCGGGCGCACCGGCAAGTGGCTGGCGACCCAGCACTACGGCATCAAACCCGACATCGTGACCTGCGCCAAGGGCCTGACCAGCGGGTATATGCCGCTCGGGGCCGTGATCGTCAGCGACAAGATCGCCCAGTACTTCGAGGATCACTTTCTGGCGGGCGGCCTGACCTACAGCGGGCATCCGGTGTCTCTGGCCGCCGCCATCGCCAATTTGCAGGTCTACGAGGACGAGAACCTGTTCGAGCACACGCTGGAAATGGGAGCGCACCTCGGCCAGCGGCTCGAAGCCATGAAGAAAAGGTACGCCTGCGTGGGTGACGTGCGCTATATCGGCCTGTTCAGCGTGCTGGAGCTGGTGAGGGACAAGCAGACCAAGGAACCGCTGGCCCCCTTCAACGGCACCTCGCCGGAGATGAACAGGTTCGCGGCGCACGTCAAGAGCAAGCACGTCTACGCCTACACCCGCTTCAACTGGGCCTTCGTTTGCCCGCCGCTGGTCGTAACCAAAGAAGAACTCGACTACGGCCTGGACGTGTACGAGGAAGGTCTGGCCCTCGTCGATGAAATGATCGGCAAGGTGGCCGTCGGCGCAGATTGAGCGAATGACCCTAGAGTACGGACTGGCCTGATGAGTGTCGTTGGCCTCCAATGACCTACGATCACCCCGAAGTATCGCCCCAAGTCTTGCCGAAGCTTACAGCGCCATCGCTCGCCACCAAACCTCACTTTCAAAAACGCTGACTTCCAATGGTTCGGACGATTTTAAATCCCATTCTGTAAAGTGCGGCTAGCACGAAGTTTTTAGCTCCTCCCCACCTGCGGGGGACTCGTTAGAGCTGCCTGGCAGAGGTTGGGACTCGCAGAGCGCGAAGCGAGGGGGGGAACGCAGATTGCGTCCCACACAGCTTATTTTAGACTTCCCCTACCCTGAGTTATAAAACTGTCCGAACCATTGTGTATAGGCACTGGAAAAAACAAGGAGCTACCAAACCATGACCACCACCACCGAAAAACCCATCGCCCTGACCCACTGGATCGGCGGCAAGGAACAGCCCGGCCAGTCCGGAGGCCGCACCTCTAACGTGTTCAACCCCGCCACCGGACAGGTCACCAAGACCCTGCCGCTGGCGTCTGCCGACGAGCTGAAGGCCGCCGTACAGGTCGCCAAGGAAGCGGGCAAAAAGTGGCGGGCCTCTTCGCTGAGCACGCGCACCAACATCATGTTCAAGTTCCGTGAGCTGCTGAATGACCGCAAACACGACCTGGCCCGCATTCTGACCGCCGAACACGGCAAGGTTCACGCCGACGCGCTGGGCGAAATCTCGCGCGGGCTGGAAAACGTGGAATTCGCCTGCGGGGTGGGTCAACTGCTCAAGGGCGGGTATTCCGAGCAGGTCAGTACCGGCATCGACGTGTACAACATTCAGCAGCCGCTCGGCGTGGTCGCGGGCATCACGCCTTTTAATTTTCCGGCGATGGTGCCGCTGTGGATGCTGTGCAACGCGATTGCCTGCGGAAACACCTTTATTCTTAAGCCCAGCGAGAAAGACCCTTCGGCGTCCATGTTCCTCGCCAGCCTGCTAAAGGAAGCCGGGCTGCCCGATGGCGTGCTGAACGTGGTTCACGGTGATAAGGAAGTGGTGGACGCCATTCTGGAGCATCCCGATATCGCCGCCGTGAGCTTCGTGGGCAGCACGCCCATCGCCAAGTACATCTATGAAAAAGGCACCAGCTTCGGCAAGCGCGTACAGGCTCTGGGCGGCGCAAAAAACCACATGCTGATCTTGCCGGACGCCGACATCGGCGCAGCGGCGGACGCGGCGGTCAGCGCAGCTTTCGGGTCGGCGGGCGAGCGCTGTATGGCGATCAGCGTGGCAGTGGCAGTCGGTGACGCGGGCGACAAACTAGTCGAGGCCATCAAGGAACGCATTCCCAAGGTCAAGATCGGCCCCGGCGACCAGCCTGAAAACGAGATGGGGCCGCTGATCACCCGCGAACACCGCGACAAGGTAGCCGGTTATGTGCAATCGGCGCAGGAACAGGGCGCGACGGTGGTCGTGGACGGACGCGAGCATAAATTCGGGGGCGACGGCTTTTTTCTGGGAGCCTCGTTGCTTGACCATGTCAGGCCCGGCATGAAAGCCTACGACGACGAAATCTTCGGGCCGGTGCTGTGCGTGGCCCGCGCCGCCAGCTATGAAGAAGGCATGCAGATGATCGCCGTCAACCCCTACGGCAACGGCACGGCCATCTTCACCCGCGACGGCGGCGCGGCGCGGCAGTTCCAGTTCGACGTGGAAGTCGGCATGGTCGGCATCAACGTGCCGATTCCGGTGCCGGTGTCGTACTACTCGTTCGGCGGCTGGAAGGCCAGCCTGTTCGGCGACACCCACATGTACGGCCCCGAGGGCATCAAGTTCTTCACCCGTTCCAAGGTCGTCACCAGCAAGTGGCCCGACCCAGCGACCAGCGTGGTCGATCTGGGCTTCCCGACCACCCACTGAGCCTGATTCCTACCACGTTGGCCTACTTCCCGGCAGGTGAGGTAAGTACCTGCCGGGTGATGACTAGGTCATCGCCCCGAGCGGACTTGCAAAGCTGCGAAGCAGAGCGAGAAGACAAAAGTAGCTCTGGGCGGAAGTGGACTCGTAGAGCTGCTTGCAGAGCGGGTTTGGGTGCTTTTCCCGGACACGCGTAACTGTAGCCAGGAGCTACTTAGGTCATTATCCATTGATGTGGCTGTCGCCTCTCAGCTTCAGCGTCTATCATGGGGGCAGGAGGGAATGACCATGACTTACGATCCACACGAAGCGCCGGGACAGGGGATAACCTCCGGTTCCCTGCTGGAAACGATCTACTCCTGGCAGGCCGGAAAAGCCCCGCGTGAAGCGGTGGTGGGGCTGCTGGGCGCTCTTGGCCCCGAATACGGCGATCTGGTGCAGGAAACGGTGCAGGAGCTGACGCACTGGGTCAACGCCGCCCCCACGCCAGTAGCGGGCAAGCCGGTGCCAGCGGCCCAGGGCGACACCGACGCCTGGCGCAGCGAACTGATGGCCTGCCGCGCCCGCGCCTGGGCTTTTCCGCACAGCGCGGGGATGCTCGTCAGCGACGCCATTCTGATTCTGACCGACGGGCAGCGCGGCGTGATTCTGTACCCCGACCACATCCGGGCGCTGCCCGCCAGCACCAGCGGTTCCATGATGCTGCTGTGCCAGACCATCGTCATGGCGCAGAACGCCGTGGACGCCAGGGAAGTCGGTCAGCTGAGGCAACAGCGCATCGACTCGGCCTCGACTTCACTCTCGGAAATCGAACCGATTCACTGAGCTTGCGGCAGCAGTCGAGCGGGGCCAGGATATTGAATTCCTGGCCCCGCTTTTTGTTCGTGCTTCTTCCAGCCGGGTTAAACAAAACAATGTTTCGGACAGTTTTGAAATTATGGTCTTCAAAGTGCGATAACCACGGTCTTTTCAGCTCCTCCCCACTTGCGGGGGAGGTTGGGGGGGGGGTACCGCAGATTGCGTTCCACACGGCTTAATTCAGATTTCCCCTGTCCTGAGTTATGAAACTGTCCGAACCATTGCTCAAGAGTCATTGCTAACTTCTCGACCCAAAAACTTATTACTTCAGCAGTTTCCAGGTGCCGTTCACGACCTGCACCATCACGCGGCTGCGGGCGTCCAGACCCAGGTGATCGGTGGCACTCATGTTGAAGATGCCGTGCGAACCGATCACGTTGCGGGTGCTTTCCAGGGCGTCACGCAGGCCCGCGCGGAATTCGGGGGTGCCGGGCTTGCCTTTCTTGAGGGCCTGCGGAATGGCCTTCTGGATCAGCAGACCAGCGTCCCAGACGTGCCCGCCGAAGCCCGAAACACTGTCCTTGCCGTACTTGCCCTCGTACAGGCTCATGTAGTTCAGGCCGACCTTGCGGGTGGGGTTGGAAGCGGGCAGCTGATCGGCCACCAGAATCGGGCCGACGGGCAAGATCGCGCCCTCGACATCCTTGCCGCCCACGCGCAGGAAATCGGCGTTGGCGACCCCGTGGGTCTGGTAAATCTTGCCCTTGTACCCACGGTCGTTCAGAGCCTTTTGCGGCAGCACGGCGGGCACGCCCGAAGCGCCGACCAGAATGGCGTCGGGCTTGGCGGCCACCAGCTTGAGCGCCTGCCCGGTCACGCTGGAATCGCTGCGGCTGTAGCGTTCGTTGGCGACAATCTTGATGTTCTTAGCATCGGCGTTCTTCTTCAGCTCGTTGTACCAGCCTTCGCCGTAAGCGTCGTTGAAGCCCACGTAGCCGACGGTCTTGATGCCGTTCTGGGCCATATGACCCACGATGGCGGCGGCCATGATCGCGTCGGTCTGCGGCGTTTTGAAGACCCAGCTGCGCTTGGCGTCCACCGGCTTGATGATGGCCTCGGACGCCGCCAGCGCGATCATGGGGGTCTTGCTCTCGGCAGCCACGTCGATCATGGCGAGGCTGGCCGGGGTGGTGCTGGTGCCGATGATCAGATCGACCTTGCTGTCCTGAATCAGCTTGCGGGCGTTGGTCACGGCAGTGGTGGTGTCCGAGGCGTCATCCAGAATGGTGTAGATGATCTTCTGTCCAGCGATGGTCTGGGGCAACATGGCGACCGTGTTCTTTTCAGGAATGCCGAGGCTGGCGGCAGACCCGGTGCTCGAAACGATGACGCCCACGCGGACATCGGCCAGGGCGGAAGAAGCGGCGGCAAGAACAGCGGTCAACAGTAAGCGTGTTTTCATATGTATAAACCTCCGGCCTCCGGGAGAGACCTGTTTGAAAAGTTGAGAGCGAACCGATGCTAGCAGACCGACCTGTTGCCCGGCTGAGGCTGGCGGCCACCTCCCCCGCCCACGTCTGAAACCGGAGCGGTAACGCTGGTCTTGTCTCCCTTCCCCGGCTGCTGCTCACGGGCTTATCTAGATTTGAGGGAAGTGTGAACCGCGTTCAAGCATGTTCGACTCTGTTCATTTGGCCCCCGGGGGCTTACACTGCGCCTTACCCACAACTCACCCACAGTTTTTCAAGGACGCTGCTTTTCAAGGGCACTGTTCCGGAGGTTTATTATGCGTATTCCCGTTTTGATGCTGGCTTCTTTGCTGTCGCTGGGCGCGGTCTCACAGGCCGGAGCCAAGTCCCTCACTTCCGTCGGCGTAACCGTCGGCGACCTGGGCAACCCCTTCTTCGTGCAGATCGGCAAGGGTGCCGAAGCGATGGCGAAGAAGATCGGCGGCCCCAAGACCAAGGTGACGGTCGTGTCGAGCGGCTACGACCTGAACACCCAGGTGTCGCAGATCGAGACGTTCATCGCCTCGAAGGTCGATATGATCGTGCTGAACGCCGCCGACTCTAAAGGCATCGCGCCCGCCGTGAAAAAGGCCCGCGCCGCCGGAATCACCATCGTGGCCGTGGACGTGGGCGCTGAAGGCGGCGTGAATGCCACCGTGACCAGCAACAATGTCCAGGCCGGACAGCAGGCCTGCCAGTACCTCGTCGATCAGATGAAGGGCAAGGGCAACATGGTCATCATCAACGGGCCGCCCGTGACCGCCGTGATGGACCGCGTCAAGGGCTGCAAGTCGGTGCTGAGCAAGAACCCCGGCATCAAGGTGCTCAGCGACAACCAGAACGCGGGCGGCAGCCGTGACGGCGGCATGACCACCGGCCAGAACCTGCTGACCACCTACCCCAACATCGACGCCATCTTCGCCATCAACGATCCCTCGGCCATCGGTGCGGAACTGGCCGCCAAGCAGGCCAACCGTGGCAAGGTCATCATCACTTCCGTCGACGGTGCGCCCGACGCCGAAGTGGCCCTGAAGGCTCCCGGCGCACAGTTCAAGGCGACCGCTGCCCAGGACCCCTTCACCATGGCGGGCCGCGCCGTGCAGGTCGGCTACGACGTGATGCAGGGCAAGAAGGTCTCACAGGCCACCGTACTCATTCCGACCAAGCTGATCACCGCGCAGAACCTGGCGACCTACAAGGGCTGGTCCTCGAAGTAAACCGGGAGCAGGACCGGTAGCCCCCTGAGTTTCAGGGGCAAGCAGCGGGGGAGTGGCAGGCGGCGTCAGCGCTCCTGACCACTCCCCCCTTTTACTGTTCGGGCTTACTGCTTGGGCCTGAGCGCCCAGGCAAGACCAGCACTCTGATAAGACCAGCACCCTGGAGGAACACATGACGGCAACAGGCGCACCGACGCCCGGCCCAACCGAGCAGCCTGCTCTGGAGATGCGGGGCATTTCCAAGCGTTTTGGCGGCACCATCGCCCTGAAAAACGTGGCGATCACGGCCTATCCGGGGCAGGTTCTGGCCCTGATGGGCGAAAACGGCGCGGGCAAAAGCACCCTTATGAAGGTGCTGGCGGGCGTGCACAACGCCGACACCGGCGAGATGACCCTCAGCGGACAGCCCTTCAAACCCAGCGGCCCTATCGAGGCGCGGGCACGCGGCGTCAACCTGATCTATCAGGAACTCAGCGTGGCCCCGAACATGACGGTCGCGCAGAACATTTTCCTGGGCAATGAACCACACAACGGCGCATTTGTGGATTACGCCGCCATGAACCGGGGGGCCGAGGAAGTCCTGAAGAGTCTGGGGGCCACGTTTACCCCCACGACCTCGGCGGGGCGGCTGTCGGTGGCCGAGCAGCAACTGGTCGAGATTGCCCGCTCACTGGTCTACAAGGGACAGGTGCTCATCATGGACGAGCCGACCGCCGCGCTCTCGGACCGCGAGACCGAGCGGCTGTTCGGCATCGTGGACACGCTGCGGGCACAGGGCATGGCGATCATCTACATCAGCCACCGCATGAACGAGATCTACCGCCTAGCCGACCGCGTGACCGTGCTGCGCGACGGTGAATCGGTAGGTACCCTGACCAAAGGCGAACTCAGCCCCGAAAAACTGGTGGCGCTGATGGTGGGCCGCCCCCTTGGGGAGCTGTTCGAGGACGGGCCGCCGGGCAACGCGGGCGGGGTCGTGCTGGAAGTCAAGAACCTGGAGCGCCGCCCCAAGGTCGAGCCGTGCAGCTTGCAGGTGCGGGCGGGCGAGATCGTGGGGCTTTCGGGCGTGGTGGGCGCGGGCCGCACCGAACTGGCCCGCCTGATTTTCGGGGCCGACGCCAAAACGGGCGGCACGGTCAAACTGCTGGGGCAGCCGCTGAACGTGCGCTCGCCGCTGGACGCGATCCGGGCCGGAATCGCCTATGTGCCCGAGGACCGCAAGAGCCAGGGACTGTTTTTGCAGATGGCCGTAGACAACAACCTGTCGGTCAACGTGCTGCCGCGCTTTACCCAGGGCGGCATGCTTCAGCACGGGGCCGTGGGTAAATTTGCCCAGGACATGATCAAGAAACTGGCGATCCGGGTGTCGCGCCCCTCGGCGCTGGTTTCAGGGCTGTCGGGCGGCAACCAGCAGAAGGTGCTGCTGGGGCGCTGGCTGGCAATCGAACCCAAACTGCTCATTCTGGACGAACCGACGCGCGGGGTGGATATCGGGGCCAAGGCCGAGATCTACCGCATCATCCGGCAGCTGGCCGACTCGGGCGCCGCCGTGCTGGTCATTTCCAGTGAGCTGCCCGAGGTGATCGGCCTGTCGGACCGCATCTACGTGATGCGCGAGGGCCACATCGCCGGAGAACTGCGCCGCCCCGGCATTACCCAGGAAGCCATCATGTCGCTGGCGACCGGCGCGGGCAGTGTCGCCAGCGCTGCCGACTGAAAACCAAGGGTAAGGAGATAGATTTCGAGTTTCTGGCGTTTCCCCCTCACCCTCCCGCCGCTACGCAGCTCCCTCCCTCTGCTTCGCAGCTCTGCGAGTCTCCCACAAGGGGCGAGGGCACAAAGGATAAGTTGTTCATTCCCAAAATCCCCTGACTGGAGCCAACATGACCCAAGCCTCACCCCCTTCCCCGCCGCCCGCCGCCACCGCCGACGACCAGGCGCAGCGCCGCCGCCAGCTGGTTCAGAGCCTCGGCATCCTGCCCATCCTGATTCTGATCGGGGTGCTGTTCTCGGTGCTGACCCCCAACTTCCTGCACAGCGACAACCTGCTGAACATCCTGCGGCAGGCGGCCATCAATATCGTGCTGGCCGCTGGAATGACCTTCGTGATCCTGACAGGCGGCATCGACCTGTCGGTGGGGTCGATCCTGGGCGCGACCGCCGTGGCCGCGCTGTCGCTGTCACTTGACCCGTCGCTGTCGTGGGCGGCTATTCCGATCGGCCTGCTGGCGGGGCTGGTGCTGGGGATGCTCAACGGCACGCTGGTGGCATACCTGGGCCTGCCGCCCTTCATCGTGACGCTGGGCACCTACACGGCGCTACGCGGGCTGGCGTATCTGCTCGCCAACGGCACCACCGTCATCAACAGTTCGCTGCCCTGGGCCTGGATCGGCAACGGGGCGGTGCTGGGCGTGCCGTGGCTGATCATCATCGCCTTCCTGGTCATTCTGGTCAGCTGGTTCATTCTGCGCTTCACGGTGCTGGGCACGCACGTCTACGCGGTCGGGGGCAACCCGCAGGCCGCCCGCCTGACCGGTATCCGGGTGGCGAAGGTGCTGATGTTCGTGTACGCCCTCAACGGCCTGTATTCGGGGCTGGGCGGGGTCATGAGCGCCAGCCGCCTCTACAGCGCCAACGGTCTGCTGGGGCAGGGCTACGAACTCGACGCCATCGCCGCCGTCGTGCTGGGCGGCACCAGCCTGTCGGGGGGCGTGGGCAGCATCTGGGGCACGCTGATCGGCGCACTGATCATCGCCATGCTGAACAACGGCCTGACGCTGATGAACGTGTCTTTCTTCTGGCAGTTGGTCGTCAAGGGCATCGTGATTATCGTGGCCGTGCTGATCGACCGCCTGCGCAGCCGGGGCCAGACCGCGCACTGAGCAGCGCCGCGTGGGGGCTGGCTATCCGGGCAGACCGTCCCGGTGTCCAGCCCCCCTCTTTTTCACCCTTTTCCCTAAGGAGACCACATGTATCTGGGACTTGATCTTGGCACCGGAAGTTTGAAAGCGGTACTGGTCGACGAATACGGCGTCATTCAGGCCCGCGCCTCCGCGCCCTACAGCGTGCAGCACCCGCAGCCGACCTGGGCCGAAAGCCGCCCCGAGGACTGGTGGGAAGCGGCCCGGCTGGCCTGCCAGGAACTGCCCGCCGACCTGCGCCTTCAGGCCCGCGCCGTGGGCTTTTCGGGGCAGATGCACGGGCTGGTGCTGACCGACGAGCAGCTGACCCCGCTGCGCCCGGCGATCCTGTGGCTGGACGCCCGCACCGCTGGCGACCTGAGCGCGTTTACGCAGCTGGCCGGGCAGGTCACGCCGCCACTCGCCAACCCAGTCACGCCGGGCATGTTCGGCCCCAGCCTGTGGTGGGTCAGCCGCCACGAGCCGCAGCTGTACGCCCGCGCCCGCCACGCGCTGCTGCCCAAGGACTGGCTGCGTTCCCGGCTGGGGGCCGCGCCCGCCACCGATCCCTCGGACGTGTCGGGGACGCTGCTCTCGACACCCGACGGGCAGTGGCACCTGCCCCTCACACGGGCGCTGGGCCTGAACGCCGAGCTGCTTCCCCGCGTGCTGCCCTCGAGCGGCGTAACCGGGCACCTTTCGCCGGAAGCGGCGGCACAACTGGGCCTGCCCGCCGGAATCCCGCTGGCGTGCGGGGCAGGCGACACGGCGGCCTCACTGCTGGGCAGTGGGCTGAATGTGGGCCAGGGACAGGTCACGGTGGGCAGCGCGGCGCAGATCGTGCGGCGGCTGGCGCAACCCGACCCTCACCCGGCGTTGCAGCTCTACCGCGCCGCTGGCCCCGACTGGTACGCCCTGGCCGCCATTCAGAATGCCGGGCTGGCCCTGGAATGGGTACGTGAACTGCTGGGCCTCGACTGGGACGGCGCCTACCGCGAAGCCTTCGGCGGGCCGCCCGCGCCGGGGCTGGCCTTTTTGCCCTACCTGACCGGCGAACGCACCCCGCTGATGGACTCCTCGGCCTGTGGCAGCTGGAGCGGCCTGCGCCTGGGACAGTCGCGCGGGCAACTGATGCGGGCGGCGCTCGAAGGGGTGGCCTTTGCGCTGCGGGACGGGCTGGACACGCTGGAAGAAGCCCACGGCCCGGTTCAGGGCCTGCGGCTGGCAGGCGGCGGCACCCGGCAACCGCAGTGGCAACAGCTGCTGGCCGACGCGCTGGACCGCCCGCTGTACCCCAGCGCCGTGACCGAGGCCTCGCCACTGGGCGCCGCGCTGCTGGCGAGGCAGGCGACCGGGGCAAGCGGGTGGCAAACCGCGCCCGATTTCAGGCCGCCGGAAGCCCCACCCGCCGTCGAGCCGGGCATGGAGAGGGCCGCGACCCAGGAACGCTTCGGGCACTGGAAGAAATTGCAACAGGCCCTGCAACCCTGGTGGCAGGCGGCCCCATGACCGTTCAGGCAGGCCGGAACCTCGAAATCGTCTGTGCGGGCATCATCATCGCCGACTGCGTGGCCCGCCCGGTGGAACGGTGGCCGGAGCGCGGACAGCTGGGACTGGTCAAGGAAATCAGCCTCCAGCTGGGCGGCTCGGCGGCCAACACCGGGGCGCAGCTGGTGCGGCTGGGCCACCGCGTCGGTGTGGCCGGGCGGGTCGGGCAGGACAGCTTCGGCGAGTTTATGGTCAACGAACTGACCCGCCTGGGGGTAGACGTGCAAGGCGTCAAGCGCGACGCCGATCACCCCAGCAGCGCCACCATCGTGCAGGTGGACGCCGACGGCGAGCGCACTTTCCTGCACTCGCTGGGCGCAGACGCCGCCGTATGCGCCGGGGATTTTGCGCTGGAGGACTGGCAAGCGCGGGGGGCGCAGGTGCTGCACGTCGCCGGGTTTCATATCCTGCCGGGGCTAGAGCCGCAGCTGCCGGAACTGTTCGCCCGCGCCAGTGCCCTGGGCCTAACCACCTCGCTCGACTGCGTGTGGGACGCCAGCGGCCAGTGGCAGGCGATCCGGGCGGCGCTGCCCCACACCGACCTCTTTTGCCCCAGTCTGGCCGAAGCACGCGGCATCACCGGCAAAGACGCCCCCGAGCAGGTGGCCGACGCCCTGTTCGCCCTGGGCGTCCGGCAGGCGGTGGCCCTCAAGATGGGCAAACACGGTTCCTACGTGCAGGCGCGGGGGCAGCTGCAGGAGGATGCCCATTTCGTCGTGGTAGCCCGGTTCCTACGTGCAGGCGCGGGGGCAGCCCCCGGTGCGGATGGCCGCGCCCAGCGTCGTCGCCGTGGACGGCACCGGGGCAGGCGACGCCTTTATCGCCGGGTTTCTGGCGGCGTACCTGCGCGGCCTGCCCTGGCCCGACGCCGCGCGGCTGGGCAACGCGGCGGGGGGCCTGTGCGCCAGCGTGGTCGGCGGCTGCCGGGGCCTGAGCACGTTCGACGACACCTGGGCACTGGCCCGTGACCTGCCCCTGGCCGACGCTGACCGCCAAGGAGATTCCATATGACCGAGCCTCAAGTTGCTGCCGCCTGGACACCGCTGCGCCTGACTTTTCCCACGCGTGGTTACGCCTTCGGGGACAACCTGATTCGTGAACGGCTGGGCAAACGGGACGCCCAGACAGGCCACGCTGCCCAGAAATGGGCCGAAACCTGGGAAGTCAGCGACTACGGCCCGCCCGAAGACTCGGCGACGGTGCTGGAAGGCCCTGGCCAGGGCGGAACGCTACGCGACCTGGTGACGCAGTTTCCGGCAGAACTGGTCGGGCCGGGGTTCACGGGACCGTACTTTCCGCTGCTCGCCAAGTTTCTGGACGCCTCGCACCGCCTGCCGGTCCACCTGCATGCCAACGACGCCACTGCCCGGCGCAAGTACGGCCAGGCGAACGGCAAGACCGAGGCGTGGCACATCGTCTGGGCCGCGCCGGGGGCGACGATTCTGGCCGGAATCAGGCCGGGAACCACCCCCGAGCAGCTGCGGACAGCCCTGCGCGAAGGCCGCTACGACGACGTGATGCCGCGCCATCCCATCCGGTCCGGCGACACGGTGTACGTGCCGGGCGGCGTGCTGCACAGCTTCGGGCCGGACGCGCTGGTCTACGAGATTCAGCAGACCAGCGACCTGGGCGTCAGCGCCATGCCCGAGGACCTCTACGGCCAGCCCTACGACCCGGCGACCTGGGACGCCAACATCGAAGCCGTGCTGGACGACCTGGTCTGGGAACCGCTGCCCCGGCCCCAGCCCGGCCTGATCCTGCCCGCTGCCGGAGCCGAGCGCCGCCTGTGTGCGCTGGGGCCGTACTTTGCGCTGGAACGCCTCAGGGTCACCGGGAGCTACCGCTGGTCTTTCGGTACGGCGCAGATCGTCAGCGCCCTGACCCCGCTGACGCTGCACGCCGCCGGACAGGACTACGCGCTGGGAGCCGGGGAAACGCTGCTGCTGCCCGCTGCACTGGCCGGGGCGCGGCTGTCAGTGAGAGGGGAGGCGGGGGAAGCGCTGCTGTCCTACGTGCCCGACCGTCAGACACTGGTCGCCGAACTGCGGCAGGTCGGGCACAGCGACGCCGAAATCAGTGCGCTGGGCGAGGTCGGCTTGCCGGAGGCCCCGACATGACCCACGACCTTCCGCTGGCCCGGCAGCGCCAGCAGCAGATCTACCAGCAGGTGCGCGAAAGCTCGGGGTGCACCACCCGCGCCCTGGCCCAGCGCTTCGGCACCAGCACCATGACCATCCGGCGCGACCTGGAAACCCTGGAACGGCAGGGGCTGCTTCAGCGGGTGCATGGGGGCGCGGTGCTGAGGAGCGACGTGCCGAGTAACCATGTGCTGCTGAGCGACGAGCAACCCTACCTGACCCGCGATGAGAAGGCCGCCGCCCAGAAACGCGCCATCGGCGCGGCGGCGGCCCGGCTGGTCGAACCCGGCATGACGGTTTACCTCGACAGCGGCACGACCGCTATGGCGGTGGCCCGCGCCCTGCACGCCCAGGCGGCCCGGCACAGCTTCACGGTGGTGACCCACGCGCTGAACGTCGCCTGCCTGTTCGCCCTGCCCCGGACGCAGCGGGTCATCATGATCGGGGGGGAAGTGCTGGAAAACACGGCTGGCACGGCCTCGGCCACCGCCCTGCGGCAGCTGCGCGAACTGAATTACGACCTGTTTTTCATGGGCACCTGCGGCGTCGATCCGGTCGCCGGACTGACCAACACCAACGTGCCCGAAGCCGAACTCAAGCAGGCGGTGCATGAACGCTCGGCCCGCACCGTCCTGATCGCCGACCGGCACAAATGGCCCGTGCGGGCGCTGGCCCCCGTGCTGCCGCTGAGCGCGGTGCAGGGCTGGATCAGCGACGCCGGACTCCCTCAAAACGCCCAGCAGCACGCCGCCGCCCACCACGTTCCCGTTTCCCTTGCCCAGGAGGTTTTCCTATGACGCAGCACCAGACCAGCACGACCAGCACTCAGACTCATCCTGACCCCGCCGCCTCCAATCAGACCACGCTCGACCAGCACCGCAAAGCCCGCCTGGAGCGCGTGCTGCCGTCAGGCCGCGCCGCGCTCATCATCCCGATGGACCACGGCCTGTCGCTCGGCGCGATTGCCGGGCTGGAAGACCCCGCGAAGCTGCTCGGGCAGCTGGCTGAAGCCAGGGTGGACGGCACGCTGATGAGCGCAGGCATGGCGAAAACGCTGGCGGGCCAGTGCCGTAGCGCAGGCATGAGCCTGACGCTGACCGCCGACGACCAGTACTGGGGCAACAGACCCGGCACGCCGGAGCACATCGGCGGGATTCTGACCGTCTGCCGCGCCCAGCAGGCCGCCGAGGAATCCTACGCCGCCGGGCTGCCGCTGATGCTCGAACCGCTGTGGTTCGGCCCGGCCCTGTCTCCCGACGAACACGACGAGGTGATCGTGCACGCCGCCCGCATCGCCTGGGAATACGGCGCGGACATCCTCAAAATTCCGGCGGTCGGCCCACGGGCCCTGGCGAAAATTCTGCGCTGGGGCGTGCCCACCGTGTTCCTGGGCGGCGCCAAGACCGACGACCGCACGCAACTCATGGACCGAATCCGCCACGGGATCGAGGCCGGGGCCAGGGGCGTGGTGATGGGCCGCAACGTGTGGCAGAGCGCCGACATGCACGGCATGATCGCGCAGTTACAGACCGTGACCGGCGGCCAGCGGTGAACGGGGTCCTGCTGGGTGTGGACCTGGGCACCAGCGGCGTCAAGGTGCTGGCGCTGAACCGGGAGGGGCAGGTCTGCGCCGAGGCCGGGGCCAGCTACCCGCTGCTGACCCCGCAGCCCGGCTGGTCGGAGCAGCGCCCCGCCGACTGGGCCGCAGCCGCACTACAGGCCCTGAAGGACGTGGCCGGACAGCTGGCCGCCCGGCAGCTCACCCCAGTCGCACTGGGCCTCTCGGGGCAGATGCATGGGCTGGTGCCGCTGGACGCCGCCGGGCAGGTGATCCGGCCCGCCATGCTCTGGAACGATGCCCGTACCGGCGAGCAGGTGGCCGAGATCGAGCGCCTGGTGCCGCGCGACGAGCTGATCGCCCGGATAGGCAACCGCGCCGTGGCCGGGTTCCAGTGGCCCAAGCTGCTGTGGCTGCGCCAGCACGAGCCGGAGAACTTCGCGGCGCTACGGCTGGCGCTGCTGCCCAAGGATTACCTGGGCTACCTGCTGACCGGACAGGCCGCCACCGAACCCTCGGACGCCAGCGGCGTGGGCCTGCTGAACCTGCAGACGCTCGACTGGGACGAAGATCTGCTGCGGGCCGCCGGGCTGCCGCGTTCCCTGTTTCCGGACGTGGTGCCCTCGCACGCCGTCACGGGCCGGTTGCTGCCGGACATCGCCGCGCAGACCGGGCTGCCCACGGGCCTGCCGGTGGTGGCGGGCGGCGGAGACAACGCGGCGGCGGGTATCGCGCTGGGCCTCTCGCACCGCCGCCCCGGACGCGGCAGCCTGAGCCTGGGCACCAGCGGGGTCATCTTCGCGCCGCTGAGCGGGCCGACCCCCGACCCACAGGGCCGCGTGCACCTGTTCGCGCACGCCGACGGCGGCTTTCACCTGCTGGGCGTGACCCTGGCAGCGGGCGGGGCGCTGCAATGGTTCAAAGACCGCGTGGCCCCCGAAATTCCGCTGGCGCAGCTGATGCAGGAAGCGGCAGCCGTGCCGGACGGCAGCGACGGCCTGAGCTTTTTGCCGTACCTCGCCGGGGAGCGCTCGCCGTTCATGAACCCGGAGTTGCGCGGCGCGTGGAGCGGGCTGGCGCTGGCGCACGGGCGCGGCCATCTGGTGCGCTCACTGCTAGAGGGCGTGGCGCTGTCGCTGGGCGACGTGGCCGACGTGATGAAACCGCTGTGCGGCGTGCAGGAACTGCTGGCGACCGGCGGCGGGGCGGGCAGTGCGCTGTGGCTGAGCCTGTGCGCGGCGGCCACCGGGCTACCCGTGCAAGTCTCGGACCACGCGCCCGGAGCGGCCCACGGCGCTGCGCTGCTGGCCGCGGTCGCCGCGGGGTGGGCCACCGACGTCGCGGAGGTCGTCGAGAGATTCGCGCCGCCCAGCACGCCGCTGGACCACGCCGCTCCCGATCTGGAGCAGGCCCGGCAGCGCTTCCGGGCCGCCCAGCATTCTCCCCTCATTCCCCAGGAGGCTTCCGCATGATTCTTGTGGCTGGCAGCGCCAATATCGATTTCGTGACCCGCGTTCCGCACATCCCCGCCCCCGGCGAAACGGTGCTGGGGCCGGGCTTCAGCCTCGCGCCGGGCGGCAAAGGCGCGAATCAGGCGGTGGCGTGTGGCCGCGCCGGGGGGCAGGTCGCCTTTTTCGGGGCGCTCGGCCAGGACCAGTTTGCGTCCAGTTTGCGCGAGTCGCTGC